>JAZTXJ010000018.1:0-23818 GCA_045636285.1 Eubacteriales bacterium | reverse complement strand
AAGGAGTTCGTTTAACATTTTGCGAATGCGTTCCATTTCCGCAGCCTCGATTTCGAGGTTGGTGGTCTGATCCTGGAAGTGACCGTTTATTAAAGGCTGGTGGATCATTATCTTTGAATGAGGAAGTGCGATACGTCTTCCCTTTTCGCCACAAGCGAGAAGGACAGCCGCCATACTTGCACACATGCCGATACAAATTGTGCTGACAGGGCATTTAATGAAATTCATCGTATCGTATATCGCCATACCCGCGCTGATAGATCCGCCGGGCGAATTGATATAAAGCGATATTTCTTTTTCGCGGTCCTGACTTTCGAGATAAAGAAGCTGTGCTACAACGAGCGAAGCAACCGTATCCGTTATAGGCTCGCCGATGAAGACAATCCTGTCGTTAAGCAGGCGCGAGAAAATATCGTATGAACGTTCGCCGCGCGAGGTCTGCTCGACAACCATCGGTACCAAAGACATATTAGATCAACCTTTCGATTATTTTGTGGTGATTACAGCGTTTTCCTTAACAAGATCTACTGCCTTGCGGAGTACGATATCTTCGGAAATGCTGGATTCGGGAATAGAGGACTTAACGGTTTCGATATCTACATTATAGCCTTCTGCAATCTTCTTGTATTCAGCTTCGATATCCTTTTTGAGCGCCTTGATCTTTTCGAGCTTAACGATCTTGCCGAGAGCAAGTCTGGTCTTAATCTGCTTTTCTGCTTCTGCCTTGAAGCTTTCGCGGAATTTTTCCATGGTCATTCCGGTGTACTGGAAGTACATTTCAAGAGATGCGCCCTGAGATTTAAGACGGTATTCGTAATCGCGGATATAACCGTCGATTTCCTGTTCGATCATGCAAGCGGGAATATCAACGGTGGTATTTGCGAGAAGTGCGTCGAGAATTGCGTTTTCGAGCTTGGATTCAGCTTCCTTTTCGCGACGTTCGGTGATCTTAGCCTTGATGTCTGCTTTGTATTCTTCAACGGTGTTGAATTCAGAAACGTCCTTTACGAATTCGTCGTCGAGCTCGGGAAGCTCCTTAACCTTGATTTCGTGAAGCTTGATTTTGAATACAACTGCCTTGCCTGCGAGGTTTTCTGCGCCGTATTCTTCGGGGAAGGTTACGTCGATATCGAATTCTTCGCCTGCGTTTTTGCCAACGATCTGTTCTTCGAAGCCGGGGATGAAGCTGCCGCTACCGAGCTCGAGGGGGAACTTTTCGCCCTTGCCGCCTTCGAAAGCAACGCCATCGAGGAAGCCTTCGAAATCGATAACTGCCTGGTCGCCGTTCTGAGCAGGTCTGCCTTCAACGGTGAGCATACGCGAGTTACGTTCGCGGGTAGCGTCGATATCCTTCATAATATCTTCTTCGGTAACAACTACTGCTTCTTTTTCTACTTCAAGACCCTTGTAAGCGGAAATTTCAACGTTGGGCTTTACCCAAACCTGTGCTTTGAGAGCAACACCCTTTTCATCGATAGAGATGATATCGATTTCGGGACGGCTTACTGCTTCGAGCTTGGTGGAAGCAAGTGCGGTTTCGTATGCTTCGGGAAGAAGGTTATCGAGTGCTTCATCATAGAATACAGCAGAGCCGTAAAGCTTTTCGATAACGTGCTTGGGTGCCTTGCCCTTACGGAAGCCGGGAACGTTCATTTTGGAAACGTTCTTGCGGTATACTTTATTTACCTCGGCATCAAACGCTTCCTTTTCAATAAGAAATTCAAATTCATACTTGTTCTTTTCGATTTCTTTCGCTTTGATAGATGCCATTGTGGATCCTCCAGATAATCATATTATTACATCTACCCATTTTACCAAAATTCCCCTAAAAGTCAAGTCTTTTTGGTAATTTGTATCGGTTTTTGAATCTTTTGTAACGATTTTTGAAATAAAACCTTTTAACGGTTGATTTTTAGTGCAACTTTGTATATAATATTCACGGAAGGTAGGCAAAACTATGACTGAAAACAAAAACGGCAGCCGATTCGAAGAATCGGTCAACGCCTTTTCTCATAAAAATATCAAGGGCAACGCCGATGACGACAGACGTGCGTTGCTTCCCTCCTTGATCATTCGCTGTGTAATGATCGCGCTGTGTATCGGACTTTTCGGATACGCAGTGTTTATGATCGCCTCCAGCGCGCTTGAAACGGGCGAAGCAAACGATTTTTACGGAAGCCTGCGGCCCGAAGCAAACGCTTCTGCGGTAAAGCCCTCCGCTTCTCTGCTCGAGCCCGCATCGATGCTCACACTGCAGGATGCGCTTGATTCCGACGGTCAGAACGATATATACAGCGATATGCTCGGCGACAACGCGGGCGATGCACAACGCAGAATTTCTTATTATAGAAATTATATGAGCAAGACCGCAAAATATCCCGATATGTATGCTTGGATATACGTCAGCTTCACCGACGTCGATTACCCCGTTATGAAGGGACCCTATACGAACTATTATTTAAGCCATACTATCGACGGCGCGGAATCTTCTTACGGCAGTATCACGGCGGAATCCAGCCTTTCGGATAACTATACCGCAAATATGAACAACGTTATTTACGGTCACTGTATGAAGAACGGTACGATGTTCAGATCGCTTAAAACCTTTATGGAAAGTGCAAACCGCAATACCAAGGCAAAGGCGATGAATATCGAAATCTATACCGAAGAGGGCTTGTATATCTATAAGGTTTTAAGCGGTTACCGCCACGACGATAACCACTACGCGCAAACGGTCTTCAATACCACGGGCGAATATAAAGCCTTTCTTGATAAAATCGTTTCCCGCAACGAATTAAGCGTCACAAACAGCTATGACGAAAATTCCCGTATTGTAACGCTTATCACCTGTGCAAACCTCACCTCTAACGACGACGAACGCTACGTTCTTCACGGCGTTTTAACCTCTTTTATTCCCAAAGAACAGCTTTAATCAAAAATCAAGCCCCGACGGTTGTGTCGGGGCTTTTGTATTTAAAATAAAACCGTACCGATTAAGCTTGCAAAAGGAATATAGGGTATTTCAAATAGCCTAATAATCACCGAATTTGCGCTTTTGCAATATCGTCAGCCGAAAATGAGCAAGGAAGTAGAGCGTGCATGGGGAGCGTTTGAGTTGCGGGCATAGCAAAAAGCAGAGCCGAAATTTGGCTCTGCTTTTACCATTACGTCCTATCCTTCGATAAATTGAATTTCAAACAGTTGTTCCAAATCGATTGAATTTGGCGGAGACTGCAATTTGACCGTGACATATTCCATATACATCAAATAAAAAGCACGCTCACGCATGAGTTTAGTCTGTTCTGTTGCAAGGAGCGCATATTGTTCGGAACCATCGATAAACAAATCCCGAGCAATTTTCTGTATGTTATCTAACTTTATTTCAAGCGCATGTTCCCATGCTTCTTGTTCATCTACAAATGATTGTGTTCTTTCCGGAAGTAGTTCACAGAGAACTTGTAACGAAGATTTGATTTCGCGAGACCAATTAGCTTGCGCAACTTCATCGACTTCAATATAGCTGTTTGGAGAAGTTGCTTTGTCCATTTCCTCGTCATACCATGCATCAATAGGATTTTCAACTAAAATTTGATAAAAGCAATCATCAATTGTTACAAGATACAATTGGTCTAAACTGTATATGTATTTGCTTTCCAATTGTTTTTTGAAGGATTGCGCAGCTTCCTCCTCTTGTGATGTCCCGCTTTCATCCGACGAAACAATTGAAACGCTGTTATCCTCCTTTGAAGCGTCATCGTGAGAGGATTCTTCTTGCGTAGAGCCATCCGCACCATCCATTTGAGCACAACACGAACATAACAATGTAAGTATGATAGCGAAAATACCAAATGTTTTTAAAAACCTTGCAAGAACTTTTTTGAACATTATTGCATCTCCTTTTTAGCCTGTTGTACCCATAAAATAATCCGCTTCTGCTGTTCTTCGATTCACATTTTAACACGGAATACTATTTTCTTCAACATAGATTTACGATAATCCTATACGCAATATCCGATATTAATTCCGCCGCGTGTGCAATACAGTAATCAACACCTTTATCCCCTCGGCGAACTGTTTAAAGTTGTGCAGAGGAGCTTGTAACGGCTTTTCTATATTATTCTAAAAACACTCAAAACTGCAAAGATCGAATTGCATTAATATACACATAACCACAAAAACAACCAAAGAAATAAATATAATTGCCGAGCACGTTTTATACACTCCGCGTATAAACTTTGATGCTTTCAATTTATTAAACACAAAGAGCGTATCAATTAGTTCCCGAACAAAAAACATACTCGCAAAAAGAGTAAAAAATGTTGTGCTCAAAAAATTCGTTGATATAACCGCAAAATACACAAATACTGCAACCAAAAGCAAAAGCATAGCGTAGTTCCAAACGGTTTTAAGCACTGCAGGTACGCTTACTGTATTTCGTGAAGGCTTAGCATCGGGAATTTCCGGACTCGATGCATTTGTTGTCGTCAGTATCAAAACCCTATCTCGTAAGGTTTTGTATTTTGACCATCCTTCGGGCAGCGAATTGATAAATTCATTCAGCGACGAAGCACTACATTTTTTCACAGCATATTTCAGATACGTCTGCCGCGGGTCTTTCTTTTCAAAGAGCATGAATATGGGGCAAATACTTTTTAAAGAATATCCTCGCTCAAACATTTTATTTAATGTGCACTCTAATTTTTTTGTGTCATAAATACTATCAAAGTTAATTTTCAGCATATAAACCTCGCGTAAAAAGATTAAGTAACCAACTTGGAGCATCCTCAAACAATCACGGCGTACAAATAGCAAAATCCACCCCGCAAAAGCAGGGTGGATCACTCTAAGTTTTAATTAGTTCTTATCTGCTTTTGCAGGAGAGCTATTCATATTACATGTAAATTTTAACACGGAATACTATTTTTGTCAAGAAAGATTTTCGATAATCCTATACGAAATATCCGATATTAATTCCGCCGCGTGAGCAATACAGTAATCAACATCGTATCCGCTTTCGGTGAGCGAATAAAATTCATCCGCGCCGTGCTCGCGCAGTTTCTCGTAGCCTTCCGAAAGTCCGCCCGAAAGCACGAAAGCCTTGACACCGTTTTCCTTTGCCGCTTCGAGAACGACACTGACAAGCTTGCCGCAAGCTGTTTGGGAATCGGTATTACCTTCGCCCGTAATCAGCAGGTCTGCATTTTTCACAGCATCTGCAAACGAATGCGAATTCACCAGCAGAGAAGCTCCGCTGACATATTCGGCGCCGAGCACCGAAAGCATCGCCGCGCCGACACCGCCTGCCGCGCCCGAGCCCTGAATATCGGGATCTATGCCGAGCACCGAAGCGAAGTGTCTTGCGGCGTTATCGAGGTAGATCACCTCTTCCTCGGTCGCGCCCTTTTGGCGTGAAAACACCTGCGCCGCGCCGTTTTCGCCGCAAAGCGTATTTTTAACGTCGCAAGCCGCGACAAACTTAATGCCGCTTAAATCGGGCATTAGGTTCTTTATAACGTAAGAAACGCGCGAAAGCGATTTTGCGTTCGGCTTTAATTCAAATCCCGCAGAATCCAAAAAGCGCATACCGAGTGCATACAGTATACCTATACCGCAATCGTTTGTCGCAGAGCCGCCGAGACCGACGGTAATATTTTTCGCCCCGAGCTTTATTGCTTCTTTAATCAATTCGCCCGTGCCGAGCGTGGACGAGCTTAATATATCGCGCTGTTCGGGCAACACCAACGGCAAGCCCGAAGCGCTTGCCAGCTCGATAAAAGCGGTTTTGCTTGCTTTATTATAAACAAAGCTCGCCTTGCCGCGATTGCCGAGAGGATAAGTCACTTCCCTTTCGATAACTTCTCCGCCGAAAAGATTCCTCATACAATCGCAAAACCCCTCACCGCCATCGGACGAGGGGAATTGCATCAGTTTAATTTCTTTGTTTGCTTTCTTTATACCCGCTTCCATTGCCGCACAAACCTCTATCGAGGTAAGACAGCCTTTATAAGAATCGGGAGCCAAAAGTATATTCATTTATGCCCAGAACATTCCTTTGGGTGCGGGTTCCTTCATAATGCATTGTTTGAGGAAAGCAACAGCCTTTTCGAGCCCTTCTTCGCTTGTCATAAGCGAATCTTCGTGCTCGATAGAAAGAATATCGTCGTATCCGACAAGGCGGAGATTGCTGATCATATCGCGCCAATACTGCATATCATTGCCGTAACCGACCGCGCGGAAGATCCACGAACGGTTGATTTCGTCGCCGTAGTGCTTGGTGTCGAGCACGCCGTTTACAGCGGTATTGATATTATCGATCTTGGTATCTTTTGCGTGGAAGTGATAAATAGCATTGCCGAGCTTACGGATCGCCGCAACGGGATCGATACCCTGCCAGATAAGGTGCGAGGGATCGAAGTTTGCGCCGATTATATCGCCGACAGCCGCACGGAGCTTGAGAAGTGTTTCGGGATTATATACGCAGAAGCCGGGGTGCATTTCGAAGCAGATTTTTTCGATACCGTGTTCCGCACAGAACTTCGCTTCTTCCTTCCAATAAGGGATAAGAACGTCGTTCCACTGATATTCCAAAACAGCAAGATAATCTTCGGGCCACGGGCACGTTACCCAGTTGGGATATTTCGAATTTTCACAATCGCCGGGACAGCCCGAAAAGCCGATAATCTTTTTAATACCGAGCTTTTCTGCGAGAAGAACGGCGTTACGCCAATCGCTTCTATACTTTTCCGCGATAGCCTTATCGGGATGCACGGGGTTGCCGTGACAGCCGAAGGCATTGATTTTCAAGCCGTATTTTTCAAAGGTTGCTTTGAATTCTTCGAGCTTTGCTTCGTCCGCGAGCAAAACCGCAGGGTCGCAATGAGCTTTTCCGGGATATCCGCCCGCGCCGACCTCTAATTCTTCGATACCGAGCGATTTGAGGTACGCCAGCGCTTCATCAAGCGGTCTGTCGCCGAAAAGAACGGTTATAACACCTAATTTCATTTGGTTATACCTCTTTATTTGTTAAAGTAGTAGGGTTCGCCTGTTTTTGCGGAGATATAAATGCCTTCGAGAATACTGCTTACCGCATAAGCCTGTTCGGGAGTTACGAAGGGCTCGGTATCGTTGCGAACTGCATCGAGCCAGAGTCTTGCTTCACGCTTGGAGGGATCCTCGCCGCCTGCTCCGTCATAGAAAGCAACGCCGCCTGCACTAAGGTCGGGCTTCAAAACGTACTGTCTGCCGTTGCGAATACCGTTGATACGAAGTCCGTCGAGCATATCTGCGCCGCCGTCGGTACCGCAAAGCGTGGTAATAGCTTCACGCGGGTCGAGCATATTGAGCGCCCAGCTCGATTCGAGCATAATGGTAGCGCCGTTTTCCATTACGATAAAGCCGAATGCAGAATCTTCTACTGTAAGCTCGCCGGGCTTCCAATCGCCCCAAGCATTGCCCGTGGGGAACTTATCGCCGAGCTTGTGATAAACAGAGCCGACGCAGTATTTGGGCTTATAGTTATCCATGCACCACATGGTAAGGTCGAGCGCGTGGGTACCGATATCGATAAGCGGACCGCCGCCCTGTTCGTATTCGTTCATAAATACGCCCCAGGTGGGAACTGCTCTTCTTCTGATAGCGGTAGCCTTTGCATAGTATATATCGCCAAAGGTGCCCTGTTCCGCTTCCATCTTCATATAGAGCGAATCGGGACGGTGACGGTTCTGGTAACCGATAGTAAGCTTTTTGCCGGTGCGCTTTGCGGCATCAACCATTTTCTTTGCTTCTTCGGAGTTGATTGCCATAGGCTTTTCACACATAACGTGCTTGCCTGCTTCGAGTGCATCGACAGTGATGGTGCTGTGCGAGCGGTTGGGAGTGAGCACGTGAACTATATCTACGGTCTTATCCTCTAAAATTTCGCGGTAATCGGTGCAAACCTTTGCATCGGGCGTGCCGTAAGTCTTTGCAGCCGCCTCGGCTCTTTCGGGAATAATATCGCAGAACCAGACCATTTCCGCATCGGGCTGTGCTTTAAGTGCGGGAAGGTGCTTGCCGTTTGCGATACCGCCGCAACCGATAATACCGATTCTCAATTTTTCTGCCATTTTTCTTTACGCGCCGTAAGGGGCGCCCCCTCCTTAATTAATCTCTGTAATATGTATAGTACGCCATTACTGTGCGTTCTTTCCCCTGTATTTTATCAAACCCCGTAAGCGTTGCGCCGTCGAGCGACATAAATTCCCAAGCGAGAAGCTCGTCGGCTTTGCAGGAAAACAGCGTTTTTCCACCGCTTATAACCGAAAAATCGCCCTCATAAAGACTCAGAACCCCGCCCTTGCCGATAACTCTGTCGCCCTTTTCGGGATCGCGCTCGAGAACGTATTTGAGCGACATTCCGTCGAGCTTTCTGCACATATACAAACGAAATTCGGGACTGTTTGTATCCTTGGGCGGTTTATCCTTTTTCTTGAATCCGAACATAATTAATCTTTATCCTTTTCGGTTTCGGCAACGATATAATCGGGTCTGCGCTTGGTTTCCATATAGGTTTTCGAAAGATACTGTCCGAGAACGCCGATACAAAGCAGCTGTAATCCCCCGACAAACAGAATCACACAAACGGTAGAAGCCCAACCGCCGACAGCGGAAGACGAATCGATAATTTTGCGGATAATTATTGCAAGTGCTCCGATTATCGAAACGAGGAACATAAATATACCGCAAAAAGAGCTTATCGCAAGCGGCGCTGTCGAAAAGGCGACAATGCATTCCATCGAATACTTGAAAAGTCCCCAGAACGACCATTTGGTTTTGCCTGCAACGCGTTCGATATTCTGATAAGAAATCCATTCGGTTTTAAAGCCGACCCATTCGAATATGCCCTTTGAAAAACGGTTGTATTCGCAAAGCGAAAGAACCGCATCGACCATTCTGCGCGACATTAATCGGTAATCTCTTGCACCGGGCACGAGCTTTACTTTGGAAATCTTATTCACGATACCGTAAAAGCACTTTGCAAAGAAGCTTCGTATAGGCGGTTCGCCCTTGCGGTTACCGCGGCGGGTTGCAACCGAATCGACCTTCTTTTCCTTTAAAAGCGACATCATCTGCGGCAGAAGCGAGGGCGGATCCTGCAAATCGGCGTCCATTATAACGGCGTAATCGCCCTTTGCCGAGCGCAAGCCCGCGAGCATTCCCGCTTCCTTACCGAAATTACGGGAGAAAGAAACGTATCTTGTTTTCGGATCCTGCTGTGCGCGTTCGCGCAGTATTTCAAGCGTGTTGTCCTTCGAGCCGTCATCGATATATATCGCTTCAAAATCGTATTCGGGCATAGAAAAAACAACGCGATCGAGCTCTTCAAAGAAAAAATGCAGGGCTTCCGCTTCGTTATAGCACGGAACAATTACACTGATAAGTTCTTTTTTCATAGCAATTTCGATCGCTTTCTGTCTATTATATCTTAATAATATTTATAGCATAACCAAAATTGATTGTCAATAACGAGCACCCAATTTTTAGCATAATATTGACAATAAAATCTACTTATGGTAAAATTCTTAACAACAAAATATACGGAGGAAAACCGCATGACCGAGTATTCCAAGCTTACAACAGAGGGCTTTAACGAAAAAACCGCAAACATAGATAAAATGAGCGCAATCGAAATCGCGCAGGTAATCAACGAAGAGGATAAAAAGGTTGCTTTTGCCGTAGAAAAGGCTATCCCGCAGATTGCCGAAGGTATCGAAACCATGGCTAACGCGCTTAAAGCGGGCGGACATATTTACTATTGCGGCGCGGGAACCTCGGGTCGCTTGGGCGTGCTCGACGCGAGCGAATGCGTTCCGACTTACGGTGTAAGTGCGGAAACGGTTGTCGGACTTATGGCGGGCGGTGTCGAAGCGTTATACGCATCGCGCGAGTTTGCCGAAGACGATTTCGAAAGCATTGTGACCGAAATGAGAAACCGCCGTTTCGATGCGCGCGATATTCTTATTGCGATAAGCGCAAGCGGCAGTGCAAACTGTGTTAAGGGCGCAATACGCTATGCAAAGGAATGCGGAGCTTATACTATATGCGTTTCCTGCAACCCGAACAGCGATCTTGTTCCTATGGTCGATATTCCGATTATCGCAGAGGTCGGACCCGAGGTTATTAACGGCAGTACCCGTATGAAAGCTGGCACCGCGCAGAAAATGATTCTTAATATGCTTTCGACAGGCGCCATGGTACGCTTTGGCAGAGTAAGGGGCAATTATATGGCTTATATGGTTCCTTCGAACGTAAAGCTTGTCGACCGCGCAATAAGAATGATATGCCAGAAGACCGGTTGCGACAGAGAACGCGCCGCGGCAGAGCTCGAAAAGGCAAACAACTGCATTGCCGATGCAATGGATGCAATAGAAGGCAATAAATAACAAACGCTCTTCCCTCTCCGAATCACAACAGTAAATAAAACAGCCGAGGCAGGTTAATTCCTCGGCTGTTTGTTTTATTCGGCATGCTTTTTTAGTTCTTCCGTTATCCGTTTAAATCTTTCCTCTTTACGAATAAAATCAAATATCTTTTCTTCGAGTGCATTTAACCTTAAATTGCAGGCGTTTCCTTTATAGTTTTTGGAGGTATTCGAGCGGCGGTGCTTAAGGCGGTTTACCATAGGCGCCGTATAGTCCATATCGGTCAGATTCGCGTCTGTTACGGCATATCTGCAGCTTTCTTCAAGTGCGTTAAGTGTATTTTCACCGTCTTGCAATTCGGCATATTTACGAGCTATATACAAATTATGATACGATAAATCGAAGGCATAAAATCCAACGTTCCCGTCCGAATAAAGACGTTTTAAAATATCTATCGCGAACGTACGTGCTTCGATTTCTTCGGCAGGTGTAAAATCGGTTTTAGTTGTCATCAGCGATGTTGTCATCGCTGCTTGATAGATACAGGTGGCTATATAGCTTTGGCAGGCCTTCACCCCTTCTTCCCCGCTTAAAACGTGTGCTCTGAGCGTTTCTCGACCGACAAAAATCGTTCCGCTCATATTTGCATAATACAATGCTTTTTCTTCGTCTATACCGCAATAGGTATAGCACAAATACTGTATTGTATTTTCACGCTGAAACGAGTCTGTTGATCTTTCGAGTATATTTTCCCCCAATTCGATAATACGGTCTGCTTTTTCCTTCGGGCAGGGATAATCACCTTCGCGGTTAATGGCAAACATAAGGTTTTCCATAACCAAAAGATTGTTCGGAAAGCGCGAATATGCCTCTTCCCACAGCTGAAGATTTTTATCGTTTTCTCCTGCTTGGTGATATTTTCTGCTTTGATTTTGATATTCGTTAATAACCGCTTCGATTTTAACTTGGTCTACGCAAAGAAGCTCGTCTACCGTAACGTTAAAATACAGCGCAATTTTGGGCAACAGCGTAATATCCGGAAATCCTTCCCCGCGCTCCCATTTGCTGACAGATTGCGAGGTTACCGCAAGGTGATTGGCAAGAGCTTCTTGGGTGACGTTCTTTTTCAGTCTTAATTCGCGAAGTTTTTCTTTCAGATTAATTTCCATAAGTTCAATCCACCTTTATTCAGATTGATAAGCGCTTATCTTGTCTTTATTATATCAAGAGGTCTTAAAAATCACAATAACCGCAAAGTTTCTTTACGGTTTCAAAATCCAACCAACAGTTGTATCAAAAAAATAACACACGCTACTTGACAAATTAAACATAAAATGATATTATATCGTCAGCCGATATATCGCGCGTCGATATATTCATATAAAGGAGGTTTTTATGAACAAATATCCGGCACTTACCGAAACGGTATTTTATATACTGCTTTCGCTTTCGAATCCCTTGCATGGATATGCAATTATGCAAAACATTAAAGCCTTAACACACGGAAGAATCAATATGGGTGCGGGTACGCTGTACGGCGCATTAAGCGTATTGCAGGAAAAGGAATATATAACCGAAGTGAAATCGGAAGACCCTTCCAAACGGCTTTATGTACGCACCGAGCTCGGAACGGAGATTATCAAAAACGAAATCGCTCGTTTAAAAGAACTCACTCAAAACGCAAATCTTTACTTTGAATCCGAGGAGGAATAGTAATGAAAAACAGAATAACCGTCTTCAAAGCCTTTTTAAGCCGCAAAAAAGAACAGGCGTATCTTAACGAAATGAATAAACAAGGATGGAAGCTATCCTCACTTCGATTTGCGTTCTATACATTTGTAAAAACCGAACCGAATGAATTTATGACGGTTCTTCACTTTGCAGAGCGGCAGTATCAAACAACCTTTGTGCGTACCGCTACTGAATGCGGATGCGAGGTAGCGCATCAAGAAAGCTCGGGTAAATACATTCTGTTTTATATTAATGCTCCCGTCGGTTCCGAAAATATCGATTTTTTAACCGATAATCAAAGCAAGCTCGATTTCAACAGGCGTTTAAGCGCACAATACAAACGCGAATTTATCCCTTTATTTGCAGTAGTTCCGTTCACTCTTTTGCCTACCCTTATGTCCATACCGATAACTTACATGATATTCAGAGCTGCGCCGGATGATCCCTATTCATTGATGAAAGAACACCTATTCGGCTATATCGGTAATGCGGTAATCATGCTCTGCGGACTGATATGTGCAATAATGGGAGCTTATATTTTGGTTTTGTATTCAAAAACAAAACGCGAAATCAAACGAATTTCAAACGAAATGAAAATTTTCGAATAAAACGAAAAAAACAGCCGAGGCAGTTTAATTCCTCGGCTGTTTCTACTTTATTCTGCGATGAATTTTGTGACAACCCTTTCCTCACCTTGAGAGTTGATCATCGTAATTACTGCATATTTATCGCCTTTATCTCTAAAATAAACAAGGCGCGAATTATTCAGCACATCTTCCCAATCATCCTTCGTGACTTCGCCAAGATCGTTATAAACGTTAGAGTAGTCATAGTAAATACCGGGAACTTTAAAAATGTTATAATTGTAGTGCGCCATATACGAGCGGTCAATAGACATTTTCTTTACGTCGTCTCTGCCGTAATAGTTGTAGGAATAGAGGTTTATTGACTTTATTTCATAAGAACCGTTGAATATTTCATTCAACCCCTTGGATTCAAGGAATGAAAGAATATTAACGTCTTTTTTATATACGGCTATGTAATTGGGGTTTCCCATAGTGGCATCGCCGATCGGATTCGGTATTGCCAGCCATAACACACCGAGACAATCCTCTGACGGATGATATGCTTCTTCGACGGTTTCGTTAAGCTTATCGGTTTTAATCGCTTCCAGCAATCTCGCTTTATCTTCGTTGCTAAGCTCGATATCGGTTGCAGTTGAAAGCATATTGTCCGATGCGGAAAAAGTAATCGTATCGTAGTCTACGAGAAGTTCTCCTTTTTTATCGAAAATCGGCTTTTGGTTACCTGACATCATATTGTTTCCGAAGCATTCGCGGTAAGCAGAAGTGTTTTCGATCTCCAATGTAGAGTACAGCGTCGAAAGTTTCATCACAGAATAACTTCTTATTATCTCTCTGCCGTTTTTCAGCTTATATACGATATAGTAATCCACGTACACCGCAGTATCCGAATAGTTTTCCATGATTTGGGGTGACGGAATCATCGAGCCGTCTTCGATTATTTTCTCGTGGATATTCATTGCGATAAGAATATCCTCTTTCGAAGTAAGAACCGGAAGCGATTGCATACTCGGTAGACTCGAAACAATATGACAGTTCGTACCTGAACGACTGCCCGCAAAAGAGTAATCGTACTTGCCCTTATAGTTCACGACGACAGACTCAATATCATCAATATCGGGAATCTTTTTTGAATATCCGATCAAATCGAAATTAAGAAGCAACACGAAAACCGCAAAAGCGGCGGTGCAGGGCAAAATATACTTTAACGACTTAAATATCTCGCGCACGGTGCCGTTAAAAAACGCATAAAAGAGTGTCGACAACAACGTAAACACAGCCAATACGCCAATTACATTCAATAACGATCCGCCCGATACAAAAATCAACGAAGAAAGTGCTAATGCAGGTATTACCGAACAAACTGCCGAAACTGCTTTATGTGCATTTGATTTGCCGTCGAATTCTGCGTTGCGGCGTTTGAACAGCCAAATCGACAGCGGGACGAGCGCAAAAGTAATAACCGAAAAACATAAAAGTGGTGTAGAATATACATTGAATGCGATATATTCCGCGCTATATCCCAACACCGCGTAGTCGCCAAATGCGTCCTTAAAAATACCGAATATGGATACCCACGAATATTTATCAAACATATCCCTGAAAGCAAACTCCACTTCTGCGGTCCTTATGGGGTATGCGAAGCCGTGGACAAATGTATTGAATAACAAGCCTACAAACAGAAGCAACGCAACGCCGCCCGTAACTAAAACAGCATAAACTGCGAAAAACTCAAGCTTTCTGCCGCAGAGCACAACGGCAATAACTGCCACCGTATAACTGCAGATTACCAACACTGCGAGCATAGAAAGAATCATAATCGCGTCTTTATCGAACATAAATGATTGATTCACGTTACTTGCACCTAACACGAGCATTGTTACGAACGAAACAAGCACCGGTATCAACGTCGAAAGCAAACCGAAAGTATATCTTACCAAAAAGAGCTCGACACGTGAAATGCCCGTAAGAAGCATCATGGCAGAGCTTTTCTTTTTGAACAGAAACGAAAACATTACGTATGCGGAGAAAAGTGAGAATAATATCAAAAATATTGGAAACGAGCTCCACATTTCGGCATTATTAAAAGCAAATCTCACATGGATTTGTTGATGCCCCATAGCGCTTATCATACGGTTTACCATAACAAGCTCGGTTGCAATGAATACCGTAGCGGAAAAAGCGAGTATTACGAAAGGAAGCCAAAGATAACGCTTGACGGTGTGCAGGGCAAAATGTTTAAAAGGAGCGTTATGCAAATATGCCTTCAATTTCATTACCTTTATCCTCCGTTTCATAAACAAATATTTCGTTAAGAGTCATGCCAACGCTTTCGAAAAGAACAATTTCGCCGTATTTGGAGAAAACAGTCTTTATTTTCTCTTCGTCCTCGCCGCTTTGAAAGGTGTATATCCCCAATTCGTTCCTCAGGAACTTCAGCTCTAAAAACGATGTAATATCCTCTTTAACTTCGCCGTTTACAGAAATACAGAATTTTTTTGCTTTTGACTTCACTATGTCAATATCGTCGGAATAGATCATTTTGTTGCCGTTTATCATCCCAACAGTATCGCATATAGCTTCAAGCTCATATAAATTATGAGATGCCGCAATAATAGTTCCGTCGGTTTCTGCGATATATTCAGCCAATAAGCCGCTTACCAAAGTACGGATATTGGGATCCAGACCGTCAAAGCTTTCATCGAGAAAAATATACCTTGCTTTTGAAGCGAGTCCTAAAATTATCGCAGCCTGTCGCTTCATGCCCTTTGAAAAATCAGCAATCTTTTTATTTGGGTCGATGCCGAACAGGTTAGTAAGTTTTTTAAAGCTTTCGTCGCTCCATTTTGGATACATACCGCAATAGAAATCCCGCATTGTTATAAGATTAGAGTTCGGAAAATAGTAGGGATCGTCATTTACGTAAAACAGCGAACGTTTTACCGTCGGATTATCAAAAGGCACGTGTTTTGCATTATCCGCTTCAATCTCAACTCTGCCTTTATCTGCGAGATACAATCCCGAAATCACGTTTAAAAGTGTGGTTTTCCCTGCTCCGTTATAACCGATAAGCCCGTAGACGGAACAATCGTTTACAGTAAAGCTGATATTATCCAACACCTTTGTTCTGCCAAAGCTTTTATCAATACCATTCACAAAAATCATTAGGATTCCTCCTTATAAATTGATTCTGCTATTAGGAATGCCTCTTCTTTTGTAATTCCCGCCGATTTTGCCGACCGCAGCGCTTCAGTCAGATAAGTTTCGGCTTTTTTCAATATCTGCGGATTACGGAAAGCTGTTTCGGCAACATAAGTACCGCTGCCGACAACGGTAGTAACGACACCGTCTGCCTCCAATTCTGCAAATACCTTTTTTACAGTATTAATATTAAGGTTCATCGATGAAGCAAGAACACGCAAAGAAGGAAGCTTATCCCCCGTATGCAGGACGCCGTTGGAAACGAGTGCCAAAATTTGCGTCTTGATTTGTTCATGAATCGGCGTTCTGCCTGTTTTATCGATTACAAACATTAAATACCTCAACCCAAAAAGTGTGCTATTCCTGATAGCACACTTATGGTAACACATTAATTTTTCTTTGTCAATAGTTTAATTATTAATATACTCTTAATTTTTCTTAGGAAAAACTGCAATTTTCGTTCCGGGATTATCGGACCTGCGTTTACTTTTTTTCTTCGAAATCCGTTTCGGAATCGGCGGTTTCGGAATCGTCTTCCTCTTCGTTATCGGCGGCGCGCTTTTTACGCGAGATAAGCCAATAATAAACAGGCAAGCCGAGTATACCCATAGACATTATTATAATAAATACTACCTGAACGATTTTTTCAAAAACGTTGAAGCCATCGTTATTATCGGTAATTTCCTGCGAATTTTCATCGGGTGTAGATTCGTCTGTGCTTTCGGGATGTGCGGCTCTGTACGCGGCTTTTTCGGCATCGCGGGAGTTGAGCGCGGTTTTTTCGATTATGCGTACCACCGAAGCGATATATTCCGAAATATTGTTTGTCGATTCGGAATAGCTTTCGGCAAGTGCTTTACCGTCGGCAACAGCCTTTTCGATTTCGGCTTTAAGCGAAGCGACGTCGCTCTGCTTTATCTTTTCTGCAAGCTGTGAAAGAGAAGCGTTATAGTCCTTAACATCCTGCGGGACAGATGACATTGCCTTCGGCATAAGCTCGTTTACCGTCATACCGAAGTGTTCTATCTGTGCAACAAGCGCGTTCTTTGCGTTATAAGAGGGGCAAAGCGCTTCTTTCGAAAAAACGGTATTTTTGATAAAATCGGTATAATCGCCGTCTACGTATTGGCTGTACGAGAAGAACGCTGTGCCGTCTGCATTGCATTCGCGTGCGCGTATTATCTGTTCGCGGTAAATTTCGGCGCCGTTATCGCGCAGACCGATAACCGTTTGAACCTTATTACCCGCCAAATCAACGGTGATTCCCGTCCATTTGGCAACGGCATCGGTAGTTCCGTATGCCATAGGATAAATAACGTCTACCAAGCCCTCTTTAATCCATTTTTCGCTGTCCTGGCACATTTTGCTCTTACTGCTTGCATAGTCGGGTGCAACGTCGCAGGAGAACAACACGTCGGGGCGGATTTCTTTTATAAGCTTACCTACCGAGGTAACAAGCTCGGTTACGTAATCGGCGCGGTGCTGGCACCATTCCGCCCAGCCCTTCTGACCGCTAGAGGTGGGTGCTTTATCTATCGCGTATTTTTTCGCAAATTCGGTTTTTGTATATTCGTCGTATCCGAAATTAACCTTTGTGTTTTCGGGATAACGGACGTAGTCAAGCTGAAAACCGTCGATTTCGTAATTTTCGAGTATATAGCGATAGGTTTCCAAAAGGAATTCGCGTACCTCGGGCAATGCGGGGTTAAGGAAGTATGCGTTTCCGTATTCGTTGCTAACGGTGGTCGAGCCGTTCTGATCAACGTTGAGCCATTCGGGCTTTTTCTTTGCAACCGAATACATTACGTTGTTCGAGCCGTCGTGACCGACACGGTAGCAGGACATCCACGCGTGAACCTCTATGCCGTATTTATGGAATTCGTCTATATAGAGCTTGAGCATATCCTCGCCCTTAAAAGAGGGGTTCTGCTCGAGAAGCGAATCCTGCGGCATGGGCATTATAGTGGTCGAATCGAAAAGGATTTCGATACAAACCGAGTTGAAGCCCATTTCGTGAATTTGCTTTACCGTTTTTTCTACGGTTTCTTTATCTTTTTTAACGGGAATACGAATCCAGAGCGCTCTCGTTTCGACAGGCGCATAAGGAATAAGCGCGCTTTCGCATACGGCGGTTTCGCTTTCGAACGCGTTTGCGATATAGGTGTATTTTGCTATATTGTCCGCTTCGAGAGAAGTCTTCATTTCATCGCAATAGGCTTTAAGCTTTTGAAGCGAGCCTTCTACGGCACCGTGGTCGATGTCCATAAACGAATTTACAGATTCTTCGTAAGCGGTATTCAATTCCTTGACACGCATTTCATAGCCCGCAACCGCGTTTTCTTTAAGATAAGAAACGGTTACGGTCTTTGTAGCTTCGTCGAGAATTGCGGTATAGCCGAGCTTGCAAGCCTGCTCGATAGGCTGTTTTTTGTTGCCGACGCCGGAAATTACGAATCCGCCTTCGGGGATTGCGTTGTTATTGCCGCCGACAGAAACGATAATACCTTCTGCGTTAACGACCGCTTCGTAGCCCCAGGTATTAGTTCCGCTTTCGGGCTTATTGCGGTAAATTATAAGCTTATTTTCTGCGCGAGTGGCATTGATAGCATCGTAATTAAGAACAGACGAGGTGAAGGGGTTATAATTTTTCGAAACCAGCGTTACGGTGTTATGGTCCTTATCGAAAAACGCGTAATCGCCGACCTTAACGTCGTTAACGAGGTTCTTTTTCGTTTGTCCGAAGCTTATTACAAAGCCGTTTTCGGGAATTTCGGAATTATTCTTTTCGATTTTTTGGATTACTCCGTTTGCATCGACCGAAAGCTCAGAGCCTGCGCCCGAGGTATTCGTAGTGTTGCCGTATTCTTTTGTGAACAATACGACCGCCGCCGCTGTGCGTTCGGTATCTACACCGGAAAGCTCAAAGCTCATGGCATATTCGCCGTTCGTGGCGGCGAATGCGGAAAACGGAATAAGCGAACTAAGGATCAGGAATGAGAGTAAAAACAGTGCTGTTCTTTTCATAAACGCTCCTTTTATTGTTCTGTAATCTTATAGTCTTCGGAAATGCTTGCGTTGATAAGAAGGCTTTTTAGAAGCTCGAACTGTGACTTCCCTTCTTCGCCCGAATTGATATAGGTAAAGTTGCCCTTTTGCATCATCGGATAGAAATGGTTTATGATTTCGCCTTCGGGGGTGATGCTTGTTTTGAGCATAGCGCAGGTAAGATTTTTGCTGGAAAAGGTAAAATTGCCAAGACTGTATACTATAAGCTTGCCGTTATAGTATTCAGCACCCTGCATACAGTGAGAATGCATTCCGATAACAACGTCCGCGCCTGCATCGACGAATGCCTTGCCCATCGATTTTTGCTTGCCTGTCAGGACGGTTGTATTTTCCTGTCCCCAATGGACGTATGCGATAACGTAATCGGCTTTTTCCCTTGCGGCAGAAATTTCGCGCGACATCGAAACGGTATCGAAAATCTGGAACACGCCGCTTACGTTTTCTTTTGCGCCGCGGGTGCTGTAAGGATCGATTGCAGAGCCTGCAACGATAGCTATTTTAACACCGTTGACGATATAGTAGTAGGGTGCCTTCGCCTCTTCGAGATTTTCGCCCGCGCCAACACGCGCTATCCCTGCGGAATCCAAGGTAGCAAGAGTATCGGTAAGCGAATCGGGGCCGTAATCGAACGCGTGGTTGTTCGCAAGACCGACAATATCGACGCCCATTTCGTAGTAGATCGAAACGTTTTCGGGCTTTCCGCGGAAGGTCCAAATTTTATCGGGTATGGGTTTTCCGCGGGTGGTAAAGGTGAATTCGTTGTTCGCCATCGCAACGGTTGCCGAACGCAAAATCGAAAGAACCTCTTCCGAAACAAGACCTTCGGCGCCTTTACCGCGCTTATTATAGTAATTCATTACGCTGTATCCGTCGGAAAAGCTTACGTCGCCGACAAAAACGAGATCGGTAATGCCGTTTTCGGTATTTTCGAGAACGGTGGTGCGTTCCAAATCCTTTTCAAGCAGGGATAAAAACGCTTTTTCGGTATAACCGATTATCGAAAACAGATCTTCGCCTTTTACGGTTCCTTTTTCGAGCGCGTTTGCAAGCGCTTCTACCGTTTCGGAGCCGAATACCTCTGCTACGCTTGAAAGAAAATCGTCATCGACCTTCGAAGCGAACGAGGTTTTGAGAGATGAAATATTATCGAGAACGTATTGCTTTGCGAGCTTTAAGGAATCGAGCTGTTCGGGACGGCTGATTTCGGTCGGTTCCGAAGGGTTATCGGGTGCGGGATTTACAGAAACGGGGGAATATCCGCTCGTTTCGTCGCCGCTTTGAACTGCACACGCACAGCAAACCGAAAGAAAAGCAAGGCAGAGCAAAATTATTGCTGAATTTCTTAATGTTTTCATATTTCCTTTTTAATCCTTACGTCCATCTGAGGATAAGGTATTTCGATATCTGCGTTCTTGAATGCGTTTCTTACACCGACCAACAGATATTCGCGCACTGTCCAATAATCCGAAGAATCGCACCAAACGCGAAGAACGTATTTGATGCTGCTGTCTGCACACGCCGACATAACCGCAACGGGTGCGGGATCGGACAAAGCCTTTTCGCAGGAAAACGCAACGTCGAGCATGGTTTGCTTTACCGCTTCGGAATCGCTGTTGTAATCGGCAGACATTTCTATATCGACACGGCGGGTCTTTTCGGTAGAATAGTTGACGATTACCGAATTCGTAAGCGTTCCGTTCGGAACGGTTATAACCTTGTTATCGGGTGTGACGAGAATGGTATAGAATACCGAAATTTCACGCACGGTACCGCTTGCGCCCTCTGCTTCGATATAATCGGTCGCTTTGAACGGGCGGAAAAGAAGGATCATAAGTCCGCCGACAAGGTTCGAAAGAGCACCCTGAACCGCAAGACCGATAGCAACGCCGGCAGAGGCGATAAGTGCTACGACCGAGCTCATGGGAACGCCGAGTATTGCTATTACCGAAACGATAACGACTATTTTTAGAAAGATCGAAATAAAGCTGCCGATAAAGCCTGCGGCAGAGCGATCGAGATTTTTTAACAGCTTACCGTTTTTGATTTTTTTGGTTACGAAATTAACAACCTTGAAGCCGACAAGAAAGACCAGAACCGCGGCAACAAAATCCTTTGCAAACGGGACTATAAGCGCAGAAAGGTCATTGAGTATCTGTTCCATAGCAGAATACCTCCGAAAAGTAATATACCTAAATAATTATAATAAACAATATTTGCTTCAATGTCAACAATAAAGATGAATTTTGGCGAATATATGAAGCAAGAGTAAACAAAATCGGAAAAATAATTGCATTATATTGACTTTTGTCTGTAATTTGTTATACTATATTATAATTATTAATAAGTATATTATATACTGAGGCAACTATGAGCAAATCCAATATAATCTGCTTCGCCAACCAAAAGGGCGGAGTGGGAAAAACAACGAGCGCGCTTAACATTGCCGCCTGTATTGCAAGAAGCGGCAAAACCGTTTTATTTATAGATTCCGACCCGCAGGGCAACGCGACGAGCGGAATAGGAATCAAGAAGCGCAGTATTTCGGGCAGTGTTTACGATCTTCTTATCGGCAGGCTTAAATGGGACGAAGCGGCTATCAAAACAAACGTAAAGGGATTATCGATTATCCCTTCGAGCATGAGCTTAGTCGGCGCAGAGCTTGAGCTTGTTGATGAAAGCGACCGCGAATTCAAGCTGAAAAAGGCGATTTCCGATGCAAGCGATAAATTCGATTACATAATCATCGACTGTCCGCCCTCGCTCGGATTAATTACGATCAATTCGCTTACCGCGGCTAAATACGTTGTGATACCCGTTCTTTGCGAATATTATTCGCTCGAAGGGCTTTCGCAGCTTACCGCCACGATAAAGCTGATAAAGAAGCATTACAATCCCGAAATCGAGCTTTTGGGCGTGCTTATCAATATGTTTGACGGCAGGCTTAATTTATCGATAGCGGTGCTCGAAGAAATCAAAAAGTATTTTGCGGACAAGCTGTTCAGAACACCTATTCCCCGCAGTGTAAAGATAAGCGAAGCACCGAGCCACGGAATGCCGATTACAGATTACGATAAAAACGGCAAGGGTGCCGCGGCATATTCTGCGGTAGCGCTCGAAATTATGAGAAGATGTGAAGGATAACGGAGGAACTATATGGCAAAAAAGGGGCTTGGCAGGGGGCTTGACGCTCTCCTTGCCGACAACGCAATAGACGAAAACGTCCAAAGCGGTGTGACTATGCTCAAAATTTCGGATATCGAACCGAACCGAACTCAAGCAAGACGCCATTTCGATGAAAATGCACTTTTGGAGCTTGCCGATTCGATCGGTCGCCACGGTATTTTACAGCCGATCGCGGTCAGAAAGAAAAGCAACGGCTATTACGAAATTATCGCGGGGGAACGCAGATGGCGAGCATCAAAGATCGCAGGCTTGAACGAAATTCCCGCAATTATCCGCGACGTTGACGAGCAGACCGCGACAGAGCTTTCGTTGATCGAAAATCTTCAGCGCGAAAATCTGAATGCTGTTGAAGAAGCGCGCGGTTACCGCGATTTAATGGAAAAGTTCGGGCTCACTCAGGAGGAAGCGGCGGAGCGTGTCGGCAAATCGCGCACCGCTGTTGCGAATATTTTAAGAATTCTCAAGCTTCCCGAAGACGTGCTTTTGCTTATCGAAGGCGGAGAGCTTTCATACGGTCACGCAAGAACGCTCGTCCCTCTCACACAGATCTGCGACAGTGCACACCTTTTAAAGCACGCCGAATTTGTCGTTAACAATTCGCTTTCGGTACGTCAGACAGAGCAATACGTTAAAGCGGTTATCGACGGCACCAAAGCAAAGCCCGCAGAAACGGTCAATCCCGTCAGCAAGGCTTATTACAGAAAGCTCGAAAACGATATGAGCGAAATACTCGGCAGAAAAGCAAGCATTAATCAGTCTGCCGACGGAAAAGGAAAGCTTACCATTTCCTTTTCGGGTAACGAGGATCTCGAATCACTTATAAAAACAATTTGCGGAAGCAATTTTTTTGAAAACGAAAATTAAAAACGGAGAAACATAAAATGATCGACATTAAATTTTTACGCGAAAATCCCGAAGCAGTCAAGGAAAATATCAGAAAGAAATTTCAGGACGACAAGCTCTCTCTTGTCGATGAAGTAATTGCGCTCGATAAGCGCAACCGCGAAATCAAAACCGAGGTTGAAGCATTGCGTGCAAATCGCAACAAGGCGTCCAAGCAGATCGGTATGCTTATGGCGCAGGGCAAGCGCGATGAAGCCGAAGAGGTTAAGCGCGCAGTTGCGGCTGACGGCGGCAGAATCGACGAGCTTTCCGCAGAGGAAAAGGAAGTCGGCGAAAAGATAAACACCATTATGATGCGTATCCCCAACATTATCGATCCTTCTGTGCCTATCGGCAAGAGCGACGAGGAAAACGTTGAAGTGGAACGCTTCGGCGAACCGGTTGTTCCCGAATTCGAAATTCCCTACCATGCAGAAATTTTCGAACGCTTGAACGGTCTTGATCTCGACAGCGCAAGAAAGGTTGCGGGCAACGGTTTTTATTATCTTACCGGCGATCTCGCACAGCTTCATTCTGCAATTCTCGCTTATGCGCGCGATTTTATGATCAAGCGCGGCTTTGAATACTGCATTCCTCTCTTTATGATCCGCAGTAACGTTGTTATCGGTGTTATGAGCTTTGCCGAAATGGAAGCTATGATGTATAAGATCGAAGGCGAGGATCTTTACCTGATCGGTACCAGCGAGCACTCGATGATCGGCAGATATATCGATACCATTATCCCCGAAAAGACCCTTCCCAAGACTCTTA
>JAZTXJ010000017.1:0-6101 GCA_045636285.1 Eubacteriales bacterium | reverse complement strand
AATGTATGACCGTCACCATCTATGGTGATGTTAACACCTGCATTCTGCGCGAAGGTGAATTCTTCAGCATTATCAGCCAACAGAGTGATGGTGTAATCACCGGCTGCATTGTTTGCTGCCGCCATTGCTTCTGCGAGGGTTTCATAGCCCTCATCGCCGATCATAGCGACAGAAGGTCCTTTAACCTTAATTTCAACACCAGAAAGCTTATTAAACGTCGCTTGATTTCCTTGGATGCTGAAGAATGCAGTTTTTACTTCTTCACTACCGAATGTAATAGTTTTGATTTTCGGGCAAGTTGCGAAAATATCACTAGACCATGCATAGCTGTTATTGGGATGAAAATTATCCATGCCATTATATTCAGCATGTACCCACGCATAAGTATTTCGACTTGAG
Source organism: Eubacteriales bacterium (assembly GCA_045636285.1). Lineage (GTDB taxonomy): Bacteria > Bacillota > Clostridia > Oscillospirales > CAG-382 > Coliplasma. The sequence continues at coordinate 5,702 of JAZTXJ010000017.1, read as the reverse complement.
AAATCAAGGTTTGCAGGAAGAGTGATACTCTCCAACTTGCTACAACCATTGAACGCCCAGCAATGAACATGGATACTGCTACGATCTTCGGGCAGAACAAGCTCTGTAATAGCCAAGCTCTTAAATGCACCGGGACCTATGCAAAGTTCCTTGTTGCTACCCTTGGCAAAGGTCAGCTCGGTCATGGGGGAATTCTGGAAAGCTTCCTGACCGATATAGGTAACGGTAGAAGGGATTACAACTTCGCCGGTCAGGTTGGTAAGTCCTTGAAGAGCAAAAGAGCCGATAGAGGTAACGCCTTCCTTGATAACCAACTTTTTAACCGCAGAGCGAGTAAATGGCCAACCGATAACATTGCTAATGGCGTCATTTACAGCGGCAGGTACTTCACCGCGCTGATAAAATTCACCGGACCACGGCTTCTTTTTCGTGAGCTGGTTGTCAGTAGGCGCAATAGTAAGGGTACCATCATCTGTTAAAGTCCAGTCGATGCCGCCCCATGTGCCAGATTCTACAATATTAGCTTGAGTTTCTTCCCCTCCTTCCTCGGAATTCGGTTCGGTGAGGGTTTCGTTGGAGTTGGTATTTGCGGAATTGTCGATATAATCGATTATATCCGATTCAGCCGCAAAAGTAGCAATACTCCAAGGAAGCATACTAAGAAGCATAGCCAAGGTAAGCACCAAGGACAACGACTTCTTTAAAATGCCTTGTTTCATCATTTTTGTTTTCCTCCTGTAGATAGTGTTTTCTTAAGTAGGATACAACGTATCCTACTTATGAGGGGTACCCCTCATAGAGTTCGAAATTTGCCGTTTCGGTTCATTTCGGGTTCACCATTCCCGACCGTCACCAAAAGGAATTTCGAGATGCGACGTGTGCGACCGCAAAAGCCGTTCGCGACATTCGCGGAATTTTATGCGGACGCATTACTTCCGAAAGGATATAATACGCCAAAATAGTTTTACATAGTCATTATAACATCTATTTTAGTTTTGTAAAGTATATTTGAACAAATTTTTGAATTTTTTTATTATTTTTTTGTGATTCTCTATCGTAAATGCATATTTCTGCCAAAAACAGCGCCCTTACCCTATCGCGCGGTGCCGTAGGCTTTGTTGGGGATTAGTGCGCGATACGGAATTCCTTCCTATTTAATATATATAGGATTTATATATTATTTTTCTGCGCGAAGTATTGAGAAAAAGCGCGAAGGATGTTATAATATAATAAATGAAGCGATTTTTGCGAGGAGGGGTTCTATGAACGGCGAATGTCTTATATGCGGAGCACCGCTTGTATATTCCGAAAGCGGAATTGAAGCGGAATGCGCGCTCTGTCACAAGAAAGAGGAAAGCAAAGTTTTGTGTAAAAGCGGTCATTATATATGCAACGAATGCCATTTACGCGGGGTTGACAGTATTATCGCGGTTTGCATTGCAGAGGATTCGAAGAACCCGATAAAGATTTTTCAGAAGCTTACTTCGCTTCCCTTTTGCCACATGCACGGACCCGAGCACCATATTATAGTAGGCGCTTCGCTTCTTACCGCATATAAAAACGCGGGCGGGAATATCGATTTAGCCAAATCGCTTATCGAGCTTCAGACCCGCGCGAAAAAGGTCCCCGGCGGCGCTTGCGGTTTTTGGGGCGCTTGCGGTGCGGGAATCAGCGCGGGAATGTTTGTTTCGATCATCACGGGAGCAACCCCGCTTTCGAACGAATCGTGGGGGCTTTCGAACCGTATGACAGCGCGCGCACTGAACGCAATCGGAGAAATCGGCGGGCCGCGGTGTTGCAAGCGCGATTCTTATATTGCATTGCGCGAGGGTGCTTTATTTATCAAGGACGAGCTTGGGATCGAAATGGAGCTTGGCGAGATCAAGTGCATTCACCGCTTAAAAAACAATCAATGTATCGGTGCGAGGTGTCCTTTTATATGAAAAAGAAGATAGCGTTTATTTGTGTGCACAATTCCTGCCGAAGCCAGATTGCCGAAGCGTTGGGCAGGCATTTACGCGGTAACGAATTTGATTTTTATTCGGCGGGCACCGAAACGAAGCCGCAAATCAACCGCGATGCAGTACGCTTGGTGAAAAAGCTTTACGGCATCGATATGGATAAAACGCAATACAGCAAAACTTACGATAAGATTCCGACACCCGATATAGCAATTTCGATGGGGTGTGACGTCGGTTGCCCTTTTATCGCCAAAGCGTTTGACGATAATTGGGGGCTTTGCGATCCCACGGGGCAGAGCGACGAGGTTTTTATCGCGGTTATTGAAGAAATAGAAGAACGTATAAAAAATTTATAGGCAAGCAGACGAGGAAAAATTATGAAATACGATTTTGAATCGATAATAGACAGACGCGGGCGCGACGCGCTTGCATTGGACGCGCTCGGCACGGGTTGGGCGCCCGATACGCCCAAAGGCGAGTTCGATGCGATTCCGATGTGGGTTGCGGATATGAACTTCCCCACCGCCCCCACAGTTTGCGAAGCGATGCGCGAACGCATTTCGCACCCTGCTTTCGGTTATTTCGAGCCGAGAGAAGAGTATTTCGAATCGATAATACGCTGGCAACGCGAGCGCAACGGTGTTTGCGGACTTCTGCCCGAGCATATCGGCTATGAAAACGGCGTGCTCGGCGGGTTGGTTTCGGCTATCGGCACCTTCTGCTCACGCGGAGATAACGTTTTGGTTCACAGCCCGATATATATGGGCTTTTCCGCCTCGTTAAAAAACAGCGGTTACAATATCGTGCTTTCGCCGCTTTATATCGATGAAAACGGCGTTTGGCGTATGGATTTCGACGATATGGAGAAAAAGATTGTCGAAAACAACATTCACGCCGCGGTTTTCTGCTCGCCGCACAACCCGACAGGACGCGTTTGGGAGCTTTGGGAGCTCGAAAGAGCGATGGAGATATTCAAAAAGCACGACGTTTTCGTTGTTTCCGATGAAATTTGGTCTGATATTCTTTTGAACGGTCACAAGCATATCCCGACACAATCGGTAAGCGAGGACGCAAAACAGCGTACCGTTGCGCTTTATGCGCCGTCGAAAACCTTTAACCTTGCGGGGTTGATCGGCTCTTACCATATTATCTACAATAAGCGCCTGCGCGACCGTGTCGAGAAGGAAGCCTCGCTTTCGCATTATAATTCGATGAATATGCTTTCGATGTATGCGCTAATCGGTGCATATAAAAAGGAAGGCGGAGAATGGGTAGACGAGCTTTGCGAGGTTTTGAGCAAAAACATCGATTACGCCTGCGATTATATCGCCAAGCTCGAAGGCATTACCGCCGCGAAGCCGCAGGGTACTTATATGCTCTTTTTGGACTGCTCGGAATGGCTTTCCGCGCACGGCAAAACGCTTGATGAGCTTTTGAAAGCGGGCTGGGACGTCGGCGTTGCTTGGCAGGACGGCAGACAGCACGGCGGCACGATGCACATCCGCTTGAACCTTGCGCTTCCCTTTTCGAAGGTGCGCGAAGCGTTCGAACGGTTGAATAAATACGTTTTTTCGGTGTGAGTTGACAGATGAAAAGGATTTTAATTACAGGCTTTGAGCCGTTTAACAACGAAACGATAAATCCCTCTTGGGAAGCAGTATCGCGCCTGCCCGAGCTTATCGGCGATAATTCGCTTGCAAAGCTTTGTCTGCCGGTTGTTTTCGGCGAAGCGGCGGAAACGGTTATCGCCGCTGCGGAAAAATTACAGCCCGACGTTATTCTTTGTATCGGTCAGGCGGGCGGAAGAAGCGCCGTTACTCCCGAGCTTGTCGCAATAAACCTGCGAAACAGCACCATTGCCGATAACAGCGGTTATATGCCGAAGGACGAGCCTATCGTTTCGGGCGGGGACTGTGCCTATTTCTCTACCCTGCCGGTACGCAAAATCGCCGAGGCTGTCGATTCTTCGGGAATACGCGCGCAGGTGTCTTATTCGGCGGGAGCGTACGTGTGTAACGATTTGCTCTATTCCCTGCTTAACCGTTACAATAACACCCAAACTCGCGTTGGGTTTATTCATATTCCCTATTGTACCGCACAGCAAAAGGAACCTTCGATGGATTTGGAAACGATCATAAAAGCGCTCGAAATCGCAATAGAGAATATTTAAATTCACCCGCAAAACACCACAACCTTTCGGGAATGCTTCTCGGTAATACGATATGAACAATTTTCTTAAAAACCTAAACAAAATAGAATTCGTTATCACCTATGCCTGCACGGGACGATGCAAGCACTGTTCCGAGGGCGACCACACGGATTGCGGCGAGCGGATCGATCCGACTGTTGCCGCGAATGCGGTGCGGAAGATTGCGGCGGAGTACGATATTGAAACCGCGATGACCTTCGGCGGTGAGCCGCTTTTGTATGCGGATGCGGTCTATGCGATTATGAACGCCGCAAAGGAGCTGAATATTCCCAAGCGGCAGGTTATAACAAACGGTTACTTTTCGAAGAATGCGGATAAAATCCGCGAGGTCGCAAAGTGTCTTGCCGAATGCGGCGTGAACGATTTACTTCTTTCCGTGGATGCCTTTCATCAGGAAACGATTCCGCTTGAAGCAGTAAAGCTTTTCGCTTGCGAGGCAAGGAAAAACGGCATTCCGATACGCCTTCAGCCCGCGTGGCTGGTAAGCAAGACCGACGATAACCCATACAACCGCAAAACGAGAGAGGTACTTAACGCCTTTGCCGAGCTTCAAATCCCAGAAAGCGACGGAAACGTTATTTTCCCCGAGGGCAACGCGCTTAAATATCTCGCCGAGTATTTTGCGGACGATGTTCCCGAGAATCCGTATATCGAAGACCCGCGCGACGTGCGTTGCGTTTCGTTTTCGCCAAACGGCGACGTTCTCGGCGGAAACGTGTATCGCACCGACATAACAGAGATATTAAAACGCTATACTCCGTAAACATAGTTCAAAAAGGAGCTTTCACGATATGGATACAAACCGTTACGCACGATACAAGCAAATGCTTTTTGCAAAAGGTTTTTCGGAAGCAAAAAAGAAAAGCGGGCGTTTCTTTCGCCAAGCAACCGAGCAAACCGCTTTTGTTGTCAACCTCGAAGACGATGGTGAAAATTGCGTAACTATCCTCTACGGCTTTGCCTCTACTGCATATATGATCGGCGACGAAGAGTGGTTTTCGAACCACGGCTCCGATGCTGAGGAATGTCAGGTAAGGAATATTTGCTGTATATATGACGAAAAGACCGAAAACGAGAATGGCGAAAGTATTTTGCAATTTTATAATCAATACAAGGATTATTCGAAGGCAGAGATACTTGCAGTAAAAAAAGAACGGCAAAAGGCGTTTCTTGCACATTTCGCCCGTGCTTTGAAGCCGCTCGGTTTCAAAAAGAAAGGAACAAGATGGTCGAAAACCATCGATGGCGAAAGAACTCTTTCCTTCGATGCACAAAAATCCGCGTATTCGGATCAGTATTATTTCAATATCACCGTACACAATCCTTCCGATTATTATTCGGCCTTTTCTAACGAGCGTGTAGTTATGTACGGAAAAAATATATATAATTGGCAATTAATGACAGACGAACAGATAGAAAATCTGATTCAGTTTACTTTGAAAACTTATATCGAGCCGATATTGAATTGAGCGTGTTTTATGATTGCCTGTGTTATCATACTTATGACAAGGCAAACTTGTAAAGCTTAAAGT
>JAZTXJ010000016.1:0-40434 GCA_045636285.1 Eubacteriales bacterium | reverse complement strand
AGTCTGTGGCAGCCCCATCTCTTGATGACGCCGCTGAAGCCGTGACCCTTGGTCATACCGGTGACGTCGATCTTTTCGCCGACTTCAAAGGTATCTGCGGTAACTACGTCACCGACGTTAAGGGAAGCACAGTCATCAAGACGGAATTCCTTGAGGTACTTCTTAAAACCAACCTCAGCCTTAGCGAAAACGCCCTTCTGAGGCTTGTTGAGCTTTCTTTCAGGAATGTCAGAGTAGCCCAACTGAACAGCTTCGTAGCCTTTCTTTTCGTTCGTTCTCTTCTGAACGACAACGCAGGGACCTGCGCTGATGACAGTAACAGGGATAACCTTGCCCTTTTCATCAAAGAGCTGAGTCATACCGAGCTTTCTGCCGATGATGCCTTTTTTCATTTCTTATCCTCCTTAGGTTATTGGTTGATACGCCAAACGCATATCAACGTGACCTTAATTTGAAACGGGTTGAAAAGTTTTCTTAGAGTTCTACGTTGAAATCAACGCCTGCGGGAAGATCGGTATTCATAAGCGCTTCTACGCAAGCCTTAGAGGGCTTGATGATGTCGATAAGACGCTTGTGAGTACGGTACTCGAACTGTTCGCGGCTGTCCTTGTACTTGTGAACAGCGCGGAGGATCGTGATGATCTCTTTGTCAGTAGGGAGCGGAATAGGACCCGAAACGGTTGCGCCGTTGCGCTTTGCGGTTTCGACGATCTTTTCTGCAGCACGATCAATAAGGGTGTGATCGTAGCTCTTAAGACGGATTCTGATCTTTTCTTTCTTTGCCATGGGTTTGCCTCCAAATATAAAATAATGAAATGATTTGACGGCAGAGCCTTGAACACCGCGCCGGGCGTTTCGTAAAACACCCTTAAAAAATGCTCGAAGCCTGCGCCCGATTGTCGGACATACTCTGCCATAGTTACCTGCCATTTGACAGCAATCTATAGCTTCATCGCACACCAAGCGGAAACGATTGTACCATATATATAATCAAAAAGCAATAGCAGTTCGCAAATTAATTTGTAAACATTTTGTGAACATATTGTTAAATTCGTTCATAATTCACCTGCGTTCCGACCATCGAGTATTAAACCACAAATAAGCGCAAAAATCAATGAAAGTATTTACAAAAAAGGTATTTACAAAGATGAGTTTTTTGTTATAATGATAAACAGTATATTATATATAATAAAAAGGAAGAGATTTTTCAATGAGAATCGAAAGAAACAACAAAGGCGTATGCTCGAGAAGCGTATCCTTTGATATTGACGAAAACCACAGAGTAACAAACGTTTCGTTCGTAGGCGGCTGTAACGGCAACCTAAAGGGCGTTGCCGCGCTTTGCGAAGGAATGCTTGCGGAAGAAATTATTTCCAGATGCAAGGGTATAAGATGCGGCTTCAAAACCACCTCCTGCCCCGATCAGCTCGCAGAGGCAATGGAAGAAGCGATTTCCGAATTATAATCACAAATCATTAATATTGGGGGATTCCTATTATGAACAAGGAATTTGAAAGATGGTTAAACAACGAAAAGCTCGATGAAGCCTCGAAAGCAAGACTGCGCGAAATCGCAAGCGATGAAACCGCAATCGCGGAACGCTTTGCTATACCCATGAGCTTCGGCACCGCAGGACTTCGCAGTACGATGGACGTCGGCATTTCGAAAATGAACGTTTACACGGTAGGTCAGACCACGCAAGGACTTGCCGAGCTTATAATTTCCGCAGGCGGTCAGAAAAGAGGCGTTGCGATAAGCTATGACAGCCGTAACGATTCCGATACGTTCGCCCGCACCGCTGCAAGCGTGCTTACCGCAAACGGCATTAAGGTTTATCTTTTCGACGGTATACGTCCCACGCCCGAGCTTTCCTTCGCTATACTTCACTACAACTGTATCGCAGGTATAAACGTTACCGCTTCGCACAACCCGAAGGAATACAACGGCTATAAGGTTTATTGGGACGACGGAGCACAGCTCCCGCCCGAGCACGCAGACGTCGTTTCGGCTTCGGCTGCCGCTACCGATATTTTCGAAGGTGTCAAAACAATGTGCCTTCAGGAAGCGGAAGAGAACGGTCTGCTCGTTATGATCGGCGAAGAATGCGACGAAGCGTTCCTCAAAGCAGTGCTCGATTGCCGTCTTGATGCAGAAAACACAAGCAAATACGGCAACGAGGTAGGACTTGCCTACACCGCACTCCACGGAACAGGCTACAAGCTCGTACCCGAAGCGCTCAAGCGTTGCGGTATCGACAAGCTTATTCTTATCGACAGCCAGATGATACCCGACGGCAACTTCCCCACCGTCGCTTCTCCCAACCCCGAAAACCGCGAATGCTTCGAAGAAGCTGTTAAAAAGCTCGAAGAGCTCGGCGTGAATTGCGGTGCAATCATCGCAACCGACCCCGATGCAGACAGAATCGGACTTGCTATCAAAAACGACAAGGGCGAATTCATTGCGCTTTCGGGCAACCAGATAGGCGCGCTTCTTATCGACCATATTATTAAAATAAGGAAGAAAAACGGAATTCTTCCCGAAAACGCCTGCGCGATCAAATCGGTCGTTTCCTCGAACCTTTTCGACGCTATCTGCGAAAAGCACGGTGTAAGACATATAAGCGTGCTTACCGGCTTTAAGTATATCGGCGAAAAAATAAAGGAATGGGCGGCTGACGGAAGCAATACCTTTATTTTCGGTTACGAGGAAAGCCAGGGTTATCTTTCCGCAGGCTACGCGCGCGATAAAGACGCAATCGGCGCAAGCGTGCTCGCGGCAGAAATGGTATGCCGTCACTATGCAGAAGGCAGAACGGTTTACGAAGCGTTGCAGGGCATTTACCGCGAATACGGCATTTTCAGAGAAAGCGTGCTCAATATTAAAATCACCGGTATCGACCCGATGGGACTTATGGGCGAAATCATGGCAGATATTCGCGGCAAGACTATCGAAGCTATCGGAAATATGAAGGTAACCGCCGTACGCGACTATTCCACCGGCATTATCAAAAAGCTCGACGGAAGCGAAGCCCCCACGGGACTTCCCGCAAGCAATATGCTTTACTATGAATTGGAAGGCGGCTCTGCGGTAATCATTCGCCCTTCGGGCACCGAACCCAAAATTAAAGCGTATATACTCGTACGCGCCGAAAGCGAAGTAGATGCAGAAAGCAAAATCGCAGGCTGTACCGAGGATTGCAAGGCGTTACTCAATAAATAATTTCTTTTTACGGGCACAACGCTCATAAGAGGTCTGATATGGATGAAAGATTGAACAAACTTTTTGAAGAAATATATACCTCGGTAGCCGAGCTCGAGGTTACTGCGTATATTACCGCGGAACCGCTTCCCTATTGCGAACGCAAAAACGGCGAAAAAAGAAGACTTTCCGAAGGCGAACGCTGGGGCAAGCTTTGGGATTGCGCGTGGATGAATATGACCGCAAAAATCCCCGAAGGCACACCGCTTGACAATATCGCGTTTTTGCTTGACGTTGGCGGCGAGGGCTGTGTTTTCGATTCCGAAGGCGTTCCCTTTAAAGGAATCACCAACAAGGACAGCTTTTATTCATTCCATCTCGGAATGCCCGGCAAGGTCGTGGTATTCCCCGATGAAAAAATGATAAACGGCGGAAATATCGATATATGGGTCGACTGCGGCGCAAACGACCTTTTCGGCGAGGAAGAACACGCCCCGCTCGATAAAATCGGTGTGCTTCATAAGGCGCGTATCGCAACCGTCGATAACGCAAAGCGCGAGCTTTACTACGATTTAGAGGTTATCTGGCACCTTGCGGAAGCAACCAAGGACGAAGCCATTAAGGAAAGCGCAAAAAAAGCGTTTGAAGAAGCAATATCGGTATACGAAAGCGATATTGCCAAAGCAAGTGCTATCACAAAAGCCTTCCTTTCGCAAACGAGCGAAAGCGATTTCGAAATCACCGCGCTCGGACACGCTCATATCGACCTCGCTTGGCTCTGGCCGTTACGCGAAACCAAGCGCAAGGCAGAAAGAACCTTTGCAACCGTTTTGCGTAACAGCGAAAGATACAAAAACTATCTTTTCGGCGTAAGCCAGCCGCAGATGATCGAATGGATTAAGGACACCCACCCCGAGCTTTACGCACAGATGAAAAAGCTTTACGAGGACGGCAGACTTGAGCTTCAGGGCGGCTTCTGGGTTGAAAGCGATACCAACGTGCCGAGCGGCGAAAGCCTTGTGCGCCAAATGATTTACGGCAAAAAGTTCTTTAAGGAAGAGTTCGGATACGAGCAGGAAATCCTTTGGATCCCCGACGTTTTCGGCTACACCGCACAGCTCCCGCAGATAATGGCGAAAAGCGGTGTTAAATACTTCCTCACAATAAAAATGAGCTGGAACGCGGTGAATCTCTTCCCGCACAGCACGTTTAACTGGATCGGGCTTGACGGCTCGAAGATCCTCACCCACATGCCTCCCGAAGGCAACTACAACAGCGCGGCGCGCGCCGAATCCTTTATCATTACCGAAGAAAAATTCCGCGAACGCGAAATCGACAACCGTTCTATGCTTCTTTACGGCATAGGCGACGGCGGCGGCGGTCCCGGTATGGAGCATTTGGAACGATTGGAGCGCGAATACGACCTTATCGGCTTGCCGAAGGTCAAGCAGGGCTTTGCGATAGATTTCTTCCGCGAGCTCGAAGCGGATCAGGAAAAATTCCCCACCTATCACGGAGAGCTTTATCTCGAAAAGCACCAAGGAACCTACACCTCACAATCCCGTAATAAGCGCAACAACAGAAAATGCGAAATCGGGTTCCACAATGCCGAAATTATGTCAACCCTCGCATCCTTCTGCGCCGGCAAGGAATACCGCAAGGAAGAGCTTGAAAAGCTTTGGAAAGAGGTACTGCTTTATCAGTTCCACGATATAATCCCCGGTACCTCAATCAAGCGAGTTTACGATGAAACCGACGTAAGATACGCATATATTCTCGGCGAAATAAAGCGTATCGAGCGCGAAGCATTCGAAGCGATTTCGAACGGCGACGGCAGGTGTTATTTCAACCCCTCACCCTTTGAATTCGACGGCTACGTCGCAAACGAAAACGGCGGTTACGACCGTATCAAAGCGTTGCCGATGAGCTTTTGCACGGTTTCCGAAAACGAAAATACACCCGTAATTATCGAAGAAGACTGTATCGAAAACGCAAAAATCAAGGTCACCTTCAACAAAGAAGGCGGAGTTTCTTCGATCATAGGCAAGGAAGACGGATTTGAATATCTGCGTGCAGAAGGCAACGTGCTTACTGCATATTCCGATACTCTTAACGCTTGGGAAGTACCCGCCGATTATGCGGTAAATCCTCGCGAAAGGCTTGCGGTTAAAGAGGTTTCGCAAAGAGTTATCGACGGCGTTGCCGAAAGAAAAACGATTTATACCGTCGGTGCAAGCACTATCGTTCAAACGGTTAAAATATACCCCGAAAGCGCGAGAATCGACTTCTGTACCACGGTAGATTGGCAGGAAACCCACAAAATGCTCCGCGCCGCATTCCCGCTCTCCGCACAGAGCGACGAAGCGAGATGCGATATTCAGTACGGCAGCATTCTGCGCCCGACGCACAAGCGCGACAGCTTTGCCGCCGCGAAGAAGGAAGTCTGTGCTCACAAGTGGATCGATATTTCCGACAGCAAGCACGGCGCGGCTTTGATGAACGACTGCAAATACGGCTATCGCGTTTGGGACAGCGTGCTCGATATCGACCTGCTTCGAAGCAGTATGTATCCCGGCAAGGATGCCGATAAGGGCGCACACGAGTTCACCTATTCGTTCTACATTCACGGAACAGATTATGTTAACCAAATCAACGCAGAGGGATACGCGCTTAATATGCCCCCGAAGGCGTTTTGCGGAAAGGCTCCCGAAGCGTTTACCGATTCGCCTATCGCACTTTGCGACACAAGCGGCATTGCAATCGATTGGGTAAAACGTGCCGAGGACGGAAACGGCATCGTCGTCCGTGCATACGAATACGCAGGTAATCACGCCGCGGCAGAAATTTCGCTCAACGAAGCGTTCGGCAACCGCAAATGCTATCTTTGCGACCTGCTCGAAAACGAGCTTTGCGAGGTCGAAGGCAAGACCGAATTCAAGCCCTACGAAATACATACGTTTAAGTTCGTGTAATTCCATGATAAAAGACCGCCTCGGCGGTCTTTTTGTCTGCTTGACAAGTATATGTATGTATGATAAAATTTAATCAGAAAATAATTCGGCAAACATATAGCGGTATGTTTTCTTGGTAGAATCGAGGTGTGAAAATGTTAAGCGTTTACGATTTGTATGACTTGTCGGCGATCTTCACTGCAATCAGAGAAAACCCGAAATACGATTATAATAAAACCGTTTTAGAGTCCGTTCTTATGGTATTTTCGCGCAGAAATTATCACCACAACCACAATCAGTTCAGAATCGCTTTGCAAGAAATATCGAATCTTGACAAGAATATCTTCTTTTTCGTCGATACTCTTAATGTATACAGCTATACCTCCGGCTTTTTAAAGGACGAAAAGATATATTCGGTGTTGACAAAAGCAACGCAGGATTTATTAGGCTTAATAAATAGTGAAAAGTGGGAGCAGGCGGAAGCCTTGGCGGACTGTTTGCACAACCTGCCGATAGATATTGCCGAGAATAAATTCACTTTACCGAAAAGCTATTGGCGTGCGGAATTCAAATATTATCGCAAGAATTGGGATAAATCATTTTTAAAAGACGAAGAATCACTTTTCTGATCACACCCCTCGGATGCGCTTAAGCATACCGAGGGGATTTTTTGCGTTTTTTCGTCGTTCCTTGAAACAATTTGTGTTTTTGTTTAAATGTTTACAAAATATACAATAATTATTGATAACAGGTTATTGACAAACCTTATCCTTATGCATTAATATAAAGTGTGGATTTTTTCGATTTTTTTAATATATACATATTTTTTACAGGAGGAAGACAATGCTCGAACTGCGTGATATACACAAATCATACAGAATCGGTGATACCGTTACCGAAGCGCTGAAGGGTATTTCGATAAATTTCCGCGAAAGCGAATTTGTTGCGATACTCGGTCAATCGGGTTGCGGCAAAACCACTCTTCTTAACGTTATCGGCGGCCTCGACAAATACGATTCGGGCGATCTCGTTATCAACGGCAGATCTACGAAGGAATACAAGGATTCCGACTGGGACAAATACCGCAACTATTCTATCGGCTTTGTTTTTCAGTCTTATAACCTTATCCCCCACCAGAACGTGCTTGCAAACGTTGAGCTTGCGCTCTCGCTCGGCGGTGTTTCGAAGGCAGAACGCAGAAGACGTGCAAAAAAGGCGCTTGAGGACGTTGGTCTTGGCGACCAGCTTTATAAAAAGCCTGCCGAAATGTCGGGCGGACAGATGCAGCGCGTCGCTATCGCACGTGCGCTCGTAAACAGCCCCGATATTATTCTTGCCGACGAACCCACAGGCGCACTCGACAGCGAAACCAGCCTGCAGGTAATGGATATTCTTAAAGAGGTTGCAAAGGACCGACTCGTTATAATGGTAACCCATAACCCCGACCTTGCAGAAACCTATGCAACCCGTACAATAAGAATGCTCGACGGCGTTATAATTTCCGATTCCTCTCCTCTCACCGAAGAAGAAAAGGAACGCGAACGCCTGAACGATACAGCAAAGACCGAAAAAGAAAAGAAGGCAAAAAAGCCTTCGATGAAGCTTAAAACCTCGTTCGGACTTTCGCTTAAAAACCTTATAACCAAAAAGGCGAGAACCGCGCTCACGAGCTTTGCGGGCAGTATCGGTATTATCGGTATCGCGCTTATTTTTGCGGTATCGCAGGGTATGACGACCTATATAGATACGCTTCAGGAGGATACGCTTTCCTCCTATCCCCTTACGCTTGAATCGCAGCACATGGATATCGGCTCGCTTTTGGCGGCGTTTATCAGCGAAGCGACCTCCGCGGAAGAGCACGAAAACGATGCGATCTACCAGAAGGCGATGTTTTACAACCTTGTAAACGCGCTGAACGCTATGGAAACAAACGAAAACGATTTGAAGGCGTTCAAAAAATTCCTCGAAGAAGAGCGAGCCAAGAGCGAAGACGAATCGGAGCTCAAGGCGGCTATCAACGGTATTCAGTACACCTACGATCTCGATATGCTTATATACACCGAAAACATCGACGGTGATATTATTCAATCGGATTCGCAGGCTCTTATGCAGGAGCTTTTGATCGAATACTTCGGTCTGGATCTTACCGCATACACCCAAATGAGCGAAAATATGATGGGTTCGAGCATGATGATGGGCGGTTCGCAGAATACCTGGCAGGAAATCCTTCCCGGCGATAACGGCGATCCGATCAACCCCTTGCTCAAAAAGCAATACGACATCGTATACGGCTCGTGGCCCAATTCTTATAACGAAATCGTGCTTATTGTCGATGAAAACAACGAAATCGACGATATGACATTATTTGCGCTCGGCTTGAAGTCGAAGGAAGATATCGATGCGCTTGCAAAAGCGGCATTCAACAAACAGCCGATCGAAACCACGCACGAAAAGTGGACCTACGAAGAAATTTGCAGTATGGAATTCCGCACGATACTTTCGGCGGATTGCTATACAAAGGACGAAGCCACAGGCGCTTATATCGACCTGCGCGATACGCAGGCGGGCTTGAAGGTGCTCTATGCGAACGGACTCGATTTGAAGGTAACCGGCATTATACGTCCCAGCGAGGAAGCCGTTTCCACAATGCTTACCGGCGCGATAGGCTATACCCACATGCTCACCGAATACGTTATCGAAAAATCGAAGGAATCGGTTGCTGTAAAAGCACAGCTCGAACACCCCGAAACCGATATTTTCACCAACCTTCCCTTCCACGAAAACACAGGCAACCTTACCGAACAGGAAAAGATCGAGGAATTCACCAATTATATCAATTCGCTCGATACCAAGGGCAAGGCAGACGCGTATATCGCTATAAAGAGCACCCCTTCGCAAGAGGATCTCGATAAAATCGTCGAAGAAACGCTCGGTGGAATGACGCGTGAGGATATGGAAAAAGCAATGGTGCAGTTCATAACCGCGCAAATGGGTATGTCGGAAAGCGATATTCTCTCTTATATTTCGTCTATGTCCGACGAAGATATCGAAGAGCTGTTCACCCAAATGATAACCGAACAGACCAAAGCGCAGTATGCCGCACAGGTTCAGCAGCAGCTCTCCTCGCTCACCGAAGAACAGCTTGCCGCTATGCTCGATACAGAGCTTCCCTTATATACCAAGGAACAGCTTGTGCTTTATTACGACGAGGTGCTTGAATTCTCGGAATCGAGCTATGAAAACAACCTCAAGGAGCTCGGCTACGTCGATCTCGACGACCCCGCGACGATAAATCTCTATGCCGCTTCCTTTGAGCAGAAGGATATTATCGAAGAAGCGATACTCGCCTATAACGAAAACGTACCCGATCTCGAAAAAATCACCTATACCGATTACGTCGGTCTTATGATGTCCTCGGTAACGACGATCATCAACGCTATCACCTACGTTCTTATCGCATTCGTTGCTATTTCGCTTATCGTTTCCTCGATAATGATAGGCGTAATAACCCTTATTTCCGTTCAGGAACGCACAAAGGAAATAGGCATACTCCGTGCGATAGGCGCTTCGAAGAAAAACGTTTCGAGAATGTTCAATGCGGAAACGGTAATAATCGGCTTCACCTCGGGTCTGCTCGGTGTTGTTATAACCTACCTGCTCTGCATTCCCATTAACTCGATTTTGCACGCCGTAACCGATATAAACAACCTCAACGCAGTCCTCCCCTTCCCCGTTGCACTTATCCTTATCGGAATAAGCGTACTGCTCACACTGTTTGCGGGTATTATCCCCTCTCGCAGTGCGGCAAAGAAGGACCCCGTTGTAGCTTTGCGTACCGAATAAACTCAATTCCAAAACACCGTCCTGCAGGGCGGTGTTTTTTTCTTTTCTCCGCTTTTTGAAGCTATAAAGTTTTGGCAAAAAAGCCTTGACAGAAAATACACATTTTGATAATATATATTCGAGGGAAATTCGAATCCGACGCAGTTTTTGCGGTTTTCACAGATATTTCACCCACAGCCGCGACAGGAACACGGCGGCCGCAACACCCGCTTCGAAGAAATCAAGAAGCGAGCGAAATCAGGAGAATATATGGGAATTATTGAAATCATCACTCTCATCGGTGGCGTAGCGTTCTTCCTTTACGGTATGACTGTTATGTCAAACGGATTGGAAAAAATGTCGGGCGGTAAGCTCGAAGCCACGCTCAAAAAAATGACGTCCAACGTTTTCAAGAGCCTTGCACTCGGTGCCGGCATTACTATCGCAATGCAGTCCTCTTCTGCAATGACGGTAATGCTTGTCGGTCTTGTAAACTCCGGCATAATGAACCTGAAGCAAACCGTCGGACTCATTATGGGCTCGAATATCGGCACCACGCTCACAGCGTTCCTCACCTCGCTTGTCGGTGTAGAAAGCAGCGGCGACGGCTTTAACGTGATGGATCTTATGAAGCCCGCCAACTTTTCGCTTCTTTTCGCGCTTTTGGGTGTATTGCTTGTTATGGGCAAGGACAAAAAGCGCAGAGATATAGGCAACATTATCGTCGGCTTTGCCGTTTTGATGTGCGGTATGGGTCTTATGGGCGATTCGGTTTCGGCTCTTAAGGACGACCCCGAATTCGCAAAGCTTTTAACCGTATTCAATAACCCCATTTTCGGCGTGCTTATCGGTGCGCTAATAACCGGTATTATTCAGAGCTCGGCTGCATCGGTTGCTATTCTCCAAACGCTCGTTGGCCCCGGCTCGGGCTTCACCTACGGTATGGCGCTTCCCATTATTATGGGTCAGAACATAGGCACCTGCGTAACCGCGCTTATATCGAGCTTTGGCGTAAACCGCAGTGCGAAGCGCGTTGCTATTGTGCATATCGCATTTAATATCATAGGTACTGCAATCGTACTGGTTGTTCTTTATACTCTTAACTGGATATTCCAATTCGCGTTTATGGCGTGGGAAATCGATGCTTTGGGCATTGCAATATGCCATTTGGTATTCAACGTCTTCACTACGTCAATACTTCTCCCCTTCCAGAACGCCCTCGTCGTGTTTGCCAACAAGGTTATTCCCGACAAGAAGGACGAAAAAGAGCACGTTGCATTTCTTGACGAACGCCTTTTTGCGACACCCGCTATCGCTATTTCGGAATGCCGCAACATTACCGTAAAAATGAGCGGCGTAGTAAAAAGTGCTCTGCTCGATTCGATAAGCGTGCTGAACAAATACGACAAAGAGCTTGTCGAAAAGGTTGTAGAGGACGAAGGTATCGTCGACAAATACGAAGATAAGCTCGGCACCTATCTCGTTAAGCTTTCGAGTGACGATATAACCGAACGCGACTCCCAGAACGTTTCGACAATGCTTCACTCTATCGGCAACTTCGAACGTATTTCCGACCACGCTGTCGAAATAGCGAAAACAGCCGAAGAGCTCAACGATAAAAAGCTCAATTTCTCTGCGGTAGCACAAAAAGAGGTCGCAATAGCAGAAGCCGCGCTCCGCGAAATTATCGAAATAACCTTTACCGCATTCGAAAACGGCGATACGGCGCTTGCGCGCAAGGTTGAACCGCTCGAACAGGTAATCGACAGTATCACCGCTTCTATGAGAAGCAACCATATTTCCAGACTCAAAGCAGGCAGCTGCACTATCGAGCTCGGATTTATCCTTAACGACCTTATCAACTGCTTCGAGCGTGTTTCCGACCACTGCTCCAATATCGCGGTTGCTTTGATCGAGGTTGCAGAAGGCGAATTCGCAACCCACAAATACCTCAACAGCGTCAAGAGCGGCAACGACGAGCAATTCAAAAAGGATTACGAGGTATATTCCGAAAAATACACTATCGTTACCGTCAAATAGAGAATCAAAATGGGCTCTTTACGCCCTTGAAACAAAAAACAACAGAAAAAATCAAGCTTCATTTTATCGTGAAGCTTGATTCTTTTTTATAAGGTATTTGATTTTTCATTATATTTTCAAGGGCTTTGAAGAAAAACTTCGACTGACGTACAATCGTACGCCGACGCTCGTTTTTCTCCAAAAATACCCTCATTTTTCTCACTCTGCCTCAGTCTGCAGACAAAGCCTTTTTGCTTTGCTGTGTTTATTTTACGTTTATATCGAAGGTGGCTTCAAATGTTCTGTTCCAGGGGTAACGGAAGTTCGAAACGCTTACTTTTCCGTGCGGGATATATTCGCCGTCCTTGCCCATAATTTCGGAATCGTTAATTCGCTTCACGATAGTCGCAGGGCCGTAAGCCGAGCCGTCGTTAAGGTTCGAAATGCCCTTGCGCTTATAGGAAATATCCTTTATAAACGAGAAGGTGAGAGTTTTTACGAACGCATCGTTCGAATCGGCTGTTACGTCGTTCGAATTCGTAATATAGACATATCTCGCAACCGCGTTCGAAAGCGCGATACCCGTTGCGTTTGCGACGGTGTTCCAGTTGCTGTAACCCAAAAGCTTTGCAATATCGTATTTGTAATCGAGCATCTTCTGGGGGAGCGTATGATTGTTGTCGGAAGCATCGATAATACAGGTGGGTATTCCCTTTTCGATATTTTCGACCGCCTGCTTCATAAGCTTGTCGGCATTTGTCGCAACGTTGTTCGAGCGGGTAAGCACGAGCACCTGAAGAGCGTTTTCGTTTTCGCTGTCCATAGTCGCGCCGATAGAATTAAAGTGGTTTTCGATATTGCTTGCAAGTGTAGCGGTATCGAAACCATCTGCCGCCCAATCCTTGCCCTCGCCGAAATAGGTCACCTTGCATTCTGCCGTGCCGTAAACGTCGGTCGCAACAGCGGCTATGCCCATAAGACCGAGCTCGTCCGCGCCCGCGAACAGAGTAAGATTATCTCCGCCCTTTGCGGTTATATAGTTGATTTCGTTTGTCTGTACGGTGATTTCGGGCGAGGAATCGTCAACGCCGACGTATATTCTTTCAATCGTTTCGGAAGCGTTGGTAAGCAGGTAATCCATTACTCTGAGCTTGCGCTCGCGCGAGGCGAAGTATCTGTCGATAACCTCCTTCGGAAGACTTACCGATATTTCTCTGCCGTTTTTATCGTAACGGTAGCCCGCAACGATGTTTTCAACGGTAAGCTCGCTTCCGCTCAACTGCTTTCTCGCCTTTTGTCCGTAAGAGCGAAGAATATTGTAGGTGTCGAGATCGTAGCCCTGATAGCCAACGGTAGAAGCAAGGCGCATTACCGTATCGAACAGTACGACGTGCTTGTTTTCGGCAAGCTTGACAATATAATCGCTTACCTCCATTTCGAAGGTAAGATCGGTATTCGAAAGATAACGCGAACCGACAAGACCGCCCGATATAAGCTGGTCGAGCGAAATTACAAAGTAATCGCATTCGTTTTCGACAGATTTAAGCCACTCCAAAAGCGCTTTGCGGTTACCTATCGTCGAGCCGTCGGAGTTGGGTGTCATATTATCAAGCGCGGTTCGGTAAAGGTCCTCTTCGGGAATAAGCAGCTCGAAGCCTGCCGAAGCGGCAAGATATTCGACACGGTCTTTGTTAACAGGTCGGTTATCGAGCGGAATATAGGCAATCTTTATGCCGTTGCCCTCGATTTCGGGTATCTGGTCGGGTGTGCGGTGGGGCACTGTGCCGATAACGTAGGTTCCGAGCACGTGGCGCCTTACCAGAATATAGTCATACGGAGTTACCTCCGCTTCCATTTTGCAGGCAAGCTCAAAGGGCTCTTCGAGTGTTACCGTATGCATATACAGTCTTTTAACAAGAACGTAATCGTATACGGTCGTCACGCCGTCGCCGTCGGCATCGCCGTATATAACAACGGTAAGCCTTTTTCCGTTTTTATCGGTCGCAATATCGCCGGTAGCAACGTATTCGTTATCCGAAGCTTCGAGCTTGTAGCCCGTTTTTTCGAAATCGCTTCTCGAGGTTTTTTCGAGAACGTTATACAAATAACCGTCTATTGCAAGGTACGGCGCGGAATCGTCACCGCTCGCGGCGCAAGCGGGCAAAACAGCGGTTGCAAGCAGAATGCTCAACAGCACGCAAAGTATTTTTTTCAAAGCAAAAGCCTCCGAAAAGATATTTTTTTAATTATAACACATATTTACACCCGCAGTCAACCTGCAATATACGCCAATTTTCGTTTTGAGAGAATGTATTATTGACTTTCGGGCTTAAAAGGTGTAAAATGATTGGGTATAAGTTTAATTTTGGGAGTAATCTCTATGTCGGTTGTAAACGTGCTGAAAAGCAAATTTAAATTCGACCCCGAAAGCCCGTGGCGTTTTTACCGTCTGGTGCTCTTGTGGTCATTCATAGTTTCTGCCTGCATAACCGTTCCGTTCGTAATTTTCGAATGGATAAAAACCGGTTCGCCCGTTTTTCTTTATTACGGCGATTACAATGCACAGCAGATCTGCTTTTATGAAAACTGCGTAAGAATGGTCCGCAACGGCGATTTCGGCTGGGACTGGGTTACCGATATGGGCTCGAACTTTATCGGAAGCTATTCTTACTATATGCTCGGAAGTCCTTTCTTCTGGATAATGTGTATCTTCCCTTCTACGTGGGCGCCCTATCTTATGGCACCGATGTATATGGTGAAATATATGGTCGCGGCGGTTATCGCCTATGCATATCTGCAGAGATTTGTAAAAAACAAAAACTACGCCGTTGTCGGCGCTCTGCTTTACGCATTTTCGGGCTTCCAGATATACAATACCTTCTTTAACCAATTCCACGACGTCGTTGCCTTCTTCCCCTTACTGCTTATCGGTATGGAGGAATTCGTGCAAAACGACCGCAAGGGTCTTTTCGCTCTCGCGGTAACGATAAACGCACTCATAAACTACTTTATGTTTGCGGGACAGGTCGTTTTCTGCATAATGTACTTTTTGTTCAGAATGCCCACCAAATCGTTCAAAATCACGATTGCCAAAATGGGCGGACTCGTGCTCGAAGCGGTGCTCGGATTTGCGATGTCGATGTTCATTTTCCTGCCCGCCGCCACCGCGCTTATGGGTAACGACAGAATTTCGAACTCCTATACAGACACTATTTCGAAAATCTTCGAATATCTCAAAGCAGGCAAAATAGAATCGGCGATCAAAAGCCTTAAATCGCTTTTTGTTTGGAAAAAAAGCAACGAATTTTATTGGGAAAGATACGGTCAGATATTCGAATCCTATTTCTTCCCGCCCGATATTCCCTCGCGAGTCAACTTCTTCAGCGGCCACGAAACGAGATGGGCTTCGATTTCGATGTATCTCCCGATGTTCAGCCTGACCGGCGTTTTCGCCATGTTTACGGTGAAAAAGCGCAGATGGTTAAAGGGTCTTATTATCACGCTCGTTATCTTCTCGTTCGTTCCTCTGCTCAATAGCAGTTTCTTCCTCTTCAACTCGTCTTACTATGCGCGCTGGCTGTATATGATGATTCTTATGCTTTCTCTCGCAACGGTAGTAAGCCTTGAAGACAACCGCACAAAATGGCGTGTCCCCGCCGCGCTAATGGTATTTTTCTGTACCGCTGTCGCGTTCCCGCTCGGACTTATATGGCACGAAAACGAAGATAACGTAATGGAGCTCGGTTACCCCCCGTACCGATTCAGATTCTGGCTTTACGTTGCTATCGCAATCGCGGGCGTTGCGCTTACCGCATATATCATTCGCAGATACCGCGGAACAAAGCTGTTCGAGCGCGCATTGCTTTACGGCGTGTGCGGTATGACAGTGCTTTACGGCTGTGTTCATATCACCAACGGTAAGCAGTATTCGCACAACAGCCATTTCCTTGTCGACCAGTGTATCGAAGGCGAGGTTATCCTTCCCGATCCGCACGATGAATTTTACAGAATAGACTTCTATCGTACGTCCAGCCTCTCGACGCTCGATAATCTCGGCATTTATTGGAACTACCCCACTATCGAATGCTTCCATACCGTCGTTCCGCCCTCGATAATGGAATTCTATCCCGCTATCGGCGTTACCCGTAACGTCGGCTCGCGCCCCGAAAGCTCGCTTTACGGTCTGCGCGCGTTTACCTCGACAAAGTATTCCTTTATCGAATCGAGCAAAAACAACCGCAAGGAAAATGAAGACGGAACCTATACCGAAAAGCACAAGGCTCACGGCTTCAGCTATCTCGAATCGCAAAACGGATTCGATATTTACGTAAACGAAAACTATATCCCCATGGGCTTTGCTTATACCGAATTTATGACGGTTTCGGATTTCGAATTGGCGTATAACCCCGAAAACCGCGATAAGATGCTTTGTAAATATCTTGTTGTGCCCGATGAAGAGGTCGATTATTATTCGCAGTTTATGACTCGCGTTAATTATCCCGACAAGATCGCCGCAAGCAGCAGTGTTTTCGAACAATCGGTCGAAGAACGCAAAACCATGTGCTGTGACGAGTTCGATTATTCGAGCGACGGCTTCAGCGCAAAAATAACGCTAGATAAGCCGAATATCGTTTACTTCAGCGTTCCTTACGAAGAACACGGCTGGAGCGCAACCGTAAACGGTAAAGAAACAAAGGTGCTCCGCGTTACCTACGGCTTCGTTGCGGTTGAATGCGAAGCGGGCGTTAACGAAATCGTATTCGATTATTCCACCCCCGGTTTTCTCGTTTCGAGCGACGTCAGCTTTGCCGACGTTGAAATGACCGTTCCCGGCGGCGTGTGGATCTCGCTCGTTGCTCTCGCGCTCTATCTGCTTTATATGGCTTACTACAAGCTCATCAAAAAGCACAAGGCGGAAACCGAGTTCTTCAGCTTTGATTTCTATGACGACTGCGGTTCGGGCTTTGATATAACGTATACACCGAAGTCCGACAACGCGAACAAATTGCAGGACAGTGTTGCGTTACGGGATATAACCCCGGTCTCCCCCGAAGGAGCAGAAGCTGTGACCGAGGAACCCGACGCAAAGCCCGCAGAAGCGAATATCGACCCCAATATAAGCAAAAAAGATTTTATAAACAAGTATGCGCCCGCATCGATAAGAAAACAGATTAAAAACTCAGCTATCTGGTGCTATATCTGCGGCGGTATCACCGTCGCGAGTGCGATTATACTCAATCCTCTCTCGATAATCGACGGCTTGGTATTCATCGGGCTCGGCATTGGAGTACATCTCGGCAAGAGCAAGGCGTGTGCGATAATCGCGCTCGTCGTAGCGATACTCGAGGTTGTCGTTTCGCTCATCGTAACGGGAATGCTTACGGGCTGGCTCTGGATAATCGCGGGAATCGCCTGCGTCGTTTCCGCAAATAAGGCGGATAAGTGCTATAAGCAGTTCAAAAACGGCTTATTGTTCAAGATTCCCGACGACTTCAAATAGAGCGCTTGAAATATAATTGCCGCGGAACCAAACCCTAAAAAACAAACAAAAAAAGAACCCCTCTATGCATTGGGGTTCTTTTTTGTACTTTCTGAATATAACAATGTAAAGCCAACAGGGTATTTTTCGCGGTTATTTATTCCTGCTCGGCGTCGAACTGTAACTTGAGCTCGACAAGCTCTGCTTCGCTTCTCGGCGATTCGAAGAAGCTTTCTTCGCAACGGTATGCAATGCCGCAGCACTTTTTGCTCCTGCGGTAATGAACCGAAGCATAGAAGCCGTCCTTACCAAGACAGTCAAGACCGTAAGGAGTAGAATAGCGGTATTTGCGTTTTATTTCGCTGAAATCGTGCGAAACGCAAAAGAGCATTTCCTTCGGCTGATAAGGCTGAGAAGCGCCGTAGGTGGTGAACCAGAATTCTTTGTTTTCTGCATCGTAATCGAGGTTCTGAATACCGAATATGGTATTTCCCGTGGGAACGTGATATTCTGTTTCGTAAACGCCTTCGAGAGTGAACTGAAGAATAATCTGGTTGCTGTATTTTTCGCCGGTGTAAAGCGCGCAGGCAACAAACATTTTATCCTCGCCGGTTTTGGGATCGGGAGCGATAGCAACGCCGTCGATACCCTGGAAGCCGCGTGTATCCTCGGGAGTGCAGGTGATGCTCTTGTAGTAATCGCAGATATCGAGATTGATTATGCGTTCAACGTGAAGATCGTCTGCATTGAAAACGTATATTTTAAAGCCGGTCCAATCCTCCCAAGCGTGTCCGGGAAGTGAATTTTTGAGATAAGAGCCGTATATTTTTCCGTTGTGGTAATCGATATCGCCCAAATGTCCGCCGTGAATCTGAACCTGACATTTTACGATTCCGTTCATAGTCGTTTTTACAAGGGTATCGGTAAACGACCAATACATATAACCGTTACCGTTCGAAAAGCCCTGCATATGCTGATACTGATTTAAAACCTCTACAAATTCCATTTTGTCCCTCCATATATGGTTTGTTATCATAATAACACACTTCCGCGGCTTTTGCAATAGAAAAAACGACCGCCGCGATAGTTTTCGCAGCGGTCAAATCTAAAATTTATTTACAGCCCTTATCGCAGCAGCCCTTTGTGTTCTGCACACCGCCGCGCGCATCGTTGCCGTACTGATCCTCGGCATAGGGATAAAATTCACCTATCGGGAACTGCATCTTTCCGAAAATCGAGCAGGGATCGTCGTTGTTGCAAGGCTTGCTGTCCTTTTCGGGCAGACAGAAGTGGCAGGCAGGAAGCATTAACTGCACCTTGCGCTCCATACGGATAACCGAGAAAACACCGATCGTCACATAGAGATTGTTTGCGCCTACGCCATCGACAAAGCTTCCGTCAAAGCGCGAACGAACGCGGTCGGGAATAGCGTCGATACACATACAGCAATGTCCGTAGGGCTTGCAACGCTCGACAACCTTGCAGTCGAGGCAGATGGGAGAAGCGACCTCCACAACAACCGTGGGAAGAGTGGGCTCGCTGTCGCAGCGCAGATCGCGTTCATCGAAGCAGAACGAATTGTTTTCGGGATCGGAGGTGAAGACCGAAACGTTCTTTTCGCTACCGAAGAGAATAATCTTCTTATCGAACGCACAAAGTCCCTTTACCTCCTGCACTCTGCCGCCGCATACGCAGGCTTCGAGAGTTACGCAGAAATAATAGCGTACCGTTACCTGATAAAAGCCTCTGTTGAAGGGTACGGGCTCGATATTGATGCTTGTATTGATAACCTCGACACATTTGCATCTTACCGCGCTCGCTCTGTCGATGATCTCCTGTCCCATATCGCAGAGGTGCACACGAACATCCTCAAGACAATCCTTATCACGCGCGGAATCAAAAACCTTATCCACGCTTATACAGCAAAGCTGTTCCTTGCCGTTGCCGCAAAGCCCGCCTAACAGGCCGTTTTTTTCATTCATTATAATTCCTCCTTGTTTGGATAATATCTTATATTTCGGAATTAATATGTGATATTATCAATACTATTCTATGCTGAGTATGGGAAAAGGTGATTTTTTGTTAAAATAACACATTTACAAAAAATGATTATAATGATATATTAATGTCGAGGTGATGCGCAATAGAACGCAAAAAGTCAACAGTGTTGACAATAATCACATTAGCCTTAGTATTTATGTTGGCCTTCACTGCTTTGGCGGTGCAGGTTCTTTTATGGCAAAGCCAGGATATATCTGTCGCTATCGTGAGCGAAACCGAAGAAGGAAGTCAGGAAGTTATCATTTCGGTACGCAACACGGCGGGCTCTACTCTTCTTTTCTACGAAAATGCCGAAATGACAGGCAAGATCGAATATTTAAGCGAAGAAGGTTGGGTTGAATATTGCGACGTAAGCTATACCGCAGGCAACGCACAGGCGGTTTCCAACCTTTACGGCGGCACCTTTGCCGAGCTTGAACCCGGCGAAGACTGGAACGTCGAAGTACCCGAAGATAAGGTCGCAGGTATGAAGAACGGCACCTACCGTATTAAAATGACCTACGTGACCGAAAAGAAATATAACGAATATCTCGAAAACGCATATCTTAACCGCAATACAAGCGAAGAAGGCTCCGAAGAGGAATCCGATATTTCTTCCGAAAGCTCTTCCGAAATTTCGGAAGAAGAGCTTCTTGATCCTTCGGAAAGCTACCCCGAAGAAGAAAACGAAGATTTCTTAGCAGGGATAATCCCCACCTTCGGCAAGGGCAACAAGAACGAAAAAGAAACCTATGAATCCGAAGAAGCAAAGGAAGCGTTTTTAGCGGAATCGGTAAGCGAAGTATTCGTTAAAACCTTCGAATATTACGCTCCCGAAGATTTCGTAAGCGAAATTTCTATCGAAGACAGCGACATAGAAACCAAAAACAAAAAGGATTCCAGAAGAATCTTTTCCAAAGAAGAACAGCTCTATTAATCAAAAAAGCCCCGTTTTGGGGCTTTTGGTTTTAAAGGTGAAATATATGACATTACGCGACAGGGTTATATATATACTCGAAAGCAAAAAAGGCGAATATATTTCGGGACAGGAAATCGCGGATATGTGCGGCGTTTCGCGCAGTGCGGTCGCAAAATGCGTTTCCGCGTTGAAATCGGAAGGCTATACGATAAACTCGGTAAACAATCTGGGACACAGCCTCGACAGCTCCTGCGATCTACTTTCGGAAGCAGGCATTTCTGCGGCACTCGGCGAAAACAAACCCGAAATAAAGGTGTTTAAAAGCATCGATTCGACCAATACCGAAGCAAAGCGCGCAGTCGGCAACGGATTGGAAGCAAACGCGATCTTCGCCGCAGAGGAGCAGACCGCGGGCAGAGGACGCAGAGGAAAAAGCTTTTATTCCCCGAACCGAAGCGGACTTTATTTTTCCTGCGTATTGCACCCGAACGTTTCGCTTTCGGATTCCGCATTGCTCACCTCTGCCGCCGCAGTTGCTGTGTGCGAAGCGATCGAATGTGCAACAAAAAAACACCCGCAAATAAAGTGGGTGAACGATATTTTTATCGATAAAAGAAAGGTTTGCGGAATATTGACCGAAGCGGTTTCGGATTTCGAAAGCGGCGAGGTTCAGGCTGTAATAATCGGTGTCGGTATCAATCTTACCACAGAACAATTCCCCGAAGAATTAAAAAGCATTGCCGCGTCCGTCGGTTCGCATATCGACCGATGCAGGCTTACCGCCGATATTTATTTGCGCCTGAATTCACTTTGCGATAAGCTCCCCGATAAAAGCTTTATGGAAGAATACCGCAAGCGTTCTCTTGTTTTGGGAAATAAAATAAATTTTTCGCGCAATGGAACCGAATATACCGCAACCGCTTTAAAAATACACGATGACGGCGGACTTGAGGCTTTAACCGAAAACGGCGAAACGCTTATTCTCAACAGCGGCGAAATAAGCATTAAGCTTTGACGTTCTTCAACAAAAAACAGAAAAACCCTGCTCCCGCTATCTTAACGGCATCCAATATGCCGTAGGAGAGGAGCGAGAAAGCGAGCATTGCCCAATACGCTTCGCCTTTTTCAACCGACAACAGAAAATTATAATGCGAAAGAGCACCAAGCGCGTGGCAAGCCAAAAGCCCGAGAGCCGCAATAAAATATTTAAACCACGCTCTCTGTATAGCCTTCGGGAAAATCGCTTCTGCGAGGAAATAGAGGCATCCTGCGGCAAGAAAACCGATAATGTATCCCCCGCTGTGCTCGAAAAGCACGCCGAAGCCGCCGCGAAAGCCCGCAAATACAGGCAGACCGATAATTCCGAGCGAAATATAAAGGACTATCGAAGCAAGCCCCTTTTTGCCGCCTGCATAGAAAAGCACGAAAAACACACCGAAGGTCTGCAGGGTCATCGGGGTCGCAAACGGTATCGCTATCCAGGAGCATATTGCAAGAAATACCGCGTACAACGCAATATGAGTCATATTTTTAATTCTTACGCGGTTTTTCATAATACTCACTTCCCTTCCAAAAAAATATATCACATAAAAACCAAAATGTCAACCTCGCGCATCGCAAAGGTTGACATTTTTTATTATATTTCTACCGTTCCGTTCAGCGCAAAGGAATAAAGCAAAGCGCACGAAACTCTTTTGCCCGTCATTCGCTCAACCGCATTTTTATAATATTCAAGCTGAACGCGGTGACGGTCGGCAAGCTCCTGCAGGCTCTTTACCCTATCGGTCTTGTAATCGACCACGGTATAGCTTTTATCGGGGTTTTCGAAAAAGCAGTCGATTACTCCCTGAACGAGCATTTTTTCGCCGCTTGCCTTGTCCGTATCGCTTACCGAAAAGCGTTTTTCACGGTAAACGCGCTTGGATTGCTTAATACGTTCATAAAGCTCGCTTTCAAAAAATCTGCCGAGCGCTTCGAAATCGAGCATTTCGTATTGCTCAAGGGTAAACATTTGTATATCCAGAAGCCGTTTACCCTCTTTTTCGACACCAACGCGTTCGATATTCGCAAAATCGCAGAACTGCATAAACAAATGGTTTGCCGTTCCTATATCTGCGGCGGAATTTGCAAAATCCGAAGCGAACGCAGGCTTCATCGAAACGCGCGAAATAGGTATAGAAAGCAGAGTGCGGTTGTATTCATCGTCCTCGAGCAAGCCTTCACGAAGCTCGGAAACCGAAATCTTCGCGGCGGCTTTTACCGCGTGTGAATAGGGATATTCAAAAGTAACGGCATCTATCAGCTCACGCGTGACCTCTATTTTGTTCTGCCGTTCAAGAATACGGTAGCCCGAAACGGTATCGGATTTTTCGATAGTACGCAAATTAAAGAATTCGCGCTCGCCGTTGCAGAGCGATGCATAAAGCACCATATCGAGCCAGCTTTTCGCGGAATCGCGGCTGTATCGCTTTTCCTGCCAGCCTGCTTCGGCACTGCCGGTAATATAAAGCCTTTCTTTTGCACGGGTAAGCGCAACGTAAAGCTTTCTCAGTTCTTCGCCCTTTGCGGCATCACGCTCCTCGTCTGCGGCGTTGATATTGCACAGCGGATCGAAGCTGGTGAATTTAACCCTGTCGCGCAGACGGAAATAAACACCCTTTCCGCGAAGCAGGTTAATATCGGCGGTGTTTTTCAAGCCGCGGAACTGCTTTTCGCATCCCGCAAGAAAACAAACCTTGAATTCAAGTCCCTTCGATTTGTGCACGGTTATAAAGGAAACTGCCGCCTCATCGCCCGCACGCGCGGCATCGGAAATCTGCTTATCGCCGTTCGATAATTCCGAAAGATAATCCAAAAAGCCCGATAACCCAAGATTTTGCGGGGTTTCATAGCGCGATGCGTAATCGAACAGCAAAAGCAGGCTTTCGCGGCTTCGGTTCGCGCTCGCAATACGCAAAAGCCCCGAGGATACGAAAAAGCTCTTCAGGAAATCCTTGCAGGGCACACCCGTGCTTTCGTAACGCCAATCGTTAATACGCTTTATAAAGCTTCTGCAACGAACGGTAAGACAGCTTTTTCCGCTTGCGCTCGAAAAGCTATATTTTTTATCGCATAAGCGCTTCGGCTTCGGAAAAGAAACCGTGTTGATAGCATACCAGAAAGCAACGTCCCTTGCGCGTTTTCGAATAAGGTAAAGGTCGTTCGAATCGAAATTGCATATCGGACTACGCATAAGCGAGCAGAGTGCAATATCGTCGGTAGGATCGTCGATCGCCTTCAATGCCGAAACGGCAAGTCTTATATCGGGATTTTCGAGAAAATTTTCGGCTATTTCGGTCTTATAAGGAATCCCGAACCTTCGAAACGCCTTTTCATATTCGATAGAATATCCCTTCATCGCACCGAGCATAACCGCAAAATCGGAATATTCGAACCTGTTTCCGCTATCGTCGGTTTCTTCGAGCATAAGCCGCTTGATTTCGGAAGCGATAAATTCCGCCTCGGTCCTTCTCGCTTCGGTCGCCTTTCCCTTTTCCTTATCGGCAACCGCAACGGTCACGGGATGCTTTAAATCGTTTCGGGTGGTAGCCTTTACAAGCCACTCGCCGTCGTATTCGCGGTAATAGGGGGTACCCTCTGTAACACATCTGAACAAAAAGTTTACATAATTTATAACAGCTTCGCCGCAACGGAAATTTTCGCGCAGGAATATACAAGCGCAATCGCTTCCGCTTGCGTTGCTTATATTCGGGAACGACTCCTTATAGCCGATAAAAATATCGGGGTAAGCATTACGGAAACGGTATATGCTCTGCTTGATATCGCCAACCATAAAGCGTCTGCCGTTGCCTGCAAGAAGGTTAAACAGCCTGTCCTGCATCGGATTGACGTCCTGATATTCGTCGATAAGTATTTCGGTGAACGCCGCACGCCTTTTAAGACAAAGCTCTGTCGGAACATAGTTACCGTTTTCGTCGCGGGTTTCGAGCAATTGCAATGCCTTTTGCTCGAAATCGGTATAATCCAAAACCCCGTTTTCGAGCTTTGCGCGTTCATACCCCTCTTCGAGTGAATTCAAAAAGGAATTTATCGCAAGCACAATATCCGCACATTTTTCGAAGCTTTCGGCATTGTATTCATCGTTGCCGCGCACGTAACGCTTTTTAACCTTCGCGTGCTCGTCCATAAGCTTCTTCTTTTTTTCGGAAACGATCGCGCGGTTTTCCTCGTCGCATCCGCTTCGCGCAAGACTGATTTTTGCAAAAGCGTTCTCCGCAGCCGAGCAATAGTTTACATAATTATCATCAATGCTTTCTCTGACCGATTCAAAGGCAGATACAAGCTTATCGAGCGGAACAAGATATTTTTCATCGGTCGCAACGGCTTCGGCGAAATCGCGTATTTCGTTTGCTTCTTCGATAAATTCGTCATAAAACACCGCAAGCCGTGCCTGAATTGAAGCCCCCGTTTCGCAGGCAAAAAAGCCGTTTTCGCGGATTACAGCCGCTTCCCTGCGAAGCTGTTCCGCGCAGGAAACGAGCATTTCCTCACGCGCGAGGGTAACGCGGAGCGAGTTATACAGATTTATCATCGAATCTGCAAGCGGGGTATCGTTCTTATCGCCCGTAAAGTTATCGGCGATAAGCAAAAACGAACTGTCGGAGCTGTCGTACCCTCTTGCTATCAAATCGTCGGCAACCCGCC
Source organism: Eubacteriales bacterium (assembly GCA_045636285.1). Lineage (GTDB taxonomy): Bacteria > Bacillota > Clostridia > Oscillospirales > CAG-382 > Coliplasma. The sequence goes on along the minus strand of JAZTXJ010000016.1, from coordinate 15,302 downwards.
TGAGCATCATTGCCGCTTCGGTTTCGTCCATAACGCGCACCTTCGGCGATATTCCGAGCAGTGCAAAGTTTTCCTTTACCAAAGAAAGACAGTAAGAGGATATGGTACAGATATTAGCCTCGCTCACAAGAAGCGATTGACGGTACAAATGATCGTTTTCGGGATTTAGCGCGATTTCCTCGAGCAAGGCATCATAAAGCTTGCGCTTAATATCTGCCGCCGCCGCCTTCATAAAGGTCACGACAAGAAATTCGGTAACGCTTTTCCCGTTTTTAATACGGTCTATAAGCCGCTGTGTGAGCACCGTGGTTTTACCGCTTCCGGCACCCGCGCTTACAAGAAGAGTTTTATCGTGATTACGGATCGCTTCCTTTTGCATCGGAGTAAAATCGGGCTTCTTATTCTTCGATTCGTTCATCTCCGTCCTCCTCTTCCTGTTGTTTGTTGCGGCAGAAATCTCCGAGCGCGCAGTACTTACAAGGCTCGGTCTTTATATTTTCTATTTCGAGCGGAGAAATATCCATATTTCCGCAAAAAACGCTTCCCGCAAGCTTGCCTATCTGGTTGCAAAGCAGTCCTTCAAGATCGGCAAATTCGCCTTCGGTATAAAGCTTTTTCGCTTCACCTCTGTGCCAAAGCGTTCCGTCCTTCTTTTTGTTCACCGGCACAAACGAAAAATCATGGCTCATCGCATAAACAATATCGGTATTGTTTATTACTATTCCGCTCCGTTTAATGCTTTTTTCTATCTCTTTAGCTATTTCCTCGTCGCCTTCTCTTCCGTTTATGGAGATATTCGGAAGAGTTACGGTATAATACATTGCACCCGCAGGCTTCGAATCGGTCTTGTTGCAATAGGCGAACAGATAGTGAAGAAGCTGGCTGTCGAGCCCATAAGCGACAAGATCTGCGGAAAAGCTTTTATCGTAGGTTTTATAATCGACAACGCGAACGTATTTAACACCGTTTTCGACATAAACGTCCACTCTGTCGATCGAGCCGCGAAGAAACACGCGTTTTCCGTCGACGTCGTATTCGATAGCGGGAATATCCTCGCCCTTAAGACCGATTTTGAATTCAAACCCCGAAGGAATAAAATCGCTTTCCGCGAATTCATTGCAAAGGCTTTCGGTAACGAAATCTATCGTCTTGACCATATTCGTAAAGGTATGGACAAAACGCTTATCCTCTGCCGCCTGAATTCCTATAACACCAAGAAAATAATCCTTGGCAAGCGATTCGATAAGCTTTTTGCGAGCATCGTTGTCGGGGCGGATAAAGCGTCCGCTCTTTACGCACTCGCGCATAAAAAGCTCTAATATCTTGTGAACGAAATTGCCTATTTCGGGCATCGAAAATTCATTGAGTTTCTTTTCCTTGAGCCCTAAAATATAGTTTCCGAAAAACGAAAACGGACATTTTGCATAGGTTTCGAACTTCGAAGGCGAAAGGTTAAGCTGTTGCTCGGTAAATTCGATGCGAGATTGCTTTTCCGTTACCTCGGGATATTCGCGGAAATAGGGCTGATTCGAAGCAACAAGCGCGCTTTCGAGCTTATCGCGCAGCTCGCCTTCGGTAAACGACGGGAATGCCGCCGCAACCGATTCGCGCGAGTAAAGCATATCGCCTTCCGAAAAATCGGTAACCTTGAATTTATCCTTCGGGAACATTTTTTCTATCGCAAGCCACGCCGCAGAGGGACGCAGGTCACCACCCGCAAGCTCACTGCGCGGACAAAGCAAAACAAGCGATTCGGTCGGCGCGCTCACAGCGGCATACACGAAAAAGCGATTGGTATTTATCTGCTTTTCCATCGTATCGGCAAGATAAAGCTCGATATTTTCGAGAAGAACGGCTTCGTCGCGGTCGAAAAATCCGCCGTTCTGAACAGCTGCGGGGAATTCGCCGTCGCATACGCCGAGCACGATAACAAGCTTGCTTCCGCCTGCGCGGATAAGCGATGCATCGCCGAAGGTAACCGAATCGGCAGATGCGGGTATCGCACCGAGCGAATAGCTGTCACACATCAGCTTTATCAGCGAAAGCATTCGCTTCGGCGTTACCTTAATATCGCCGCAAAGGCTGTCGAGCTGATCGATTATATTTATAAGAAGCTTCCAAAGCTGAATTTCGCGTTCACTGCGCTCTCTTTCGCCCTTTTTCAAAAGCTTTTCGGCGTTTTTACGCAAGCGCTCGTCTGCACCCATCGAAATCAAATGGGTATACAGAGCACGCAATGCGTCCGAAACGGTAAGCTCTCCCTGCAGTGATTCACGCAATGCGGCAAGCGGAGCAACGATCTTATCGCGCGCTTGGTTTGCAAGCTTCAATATATTTGCGCCGCGTTCGGTGAGGTCGCCTTCGCGGTAGCCTTCGGGATCGAGCGTCCAGGGAGTGCCGTTATACCACGCTCTTCCTCTGAGCTTCCAAGATGATGCGTAGCTTAAAAGCGCATCGCTTTCGGCTATACCGAGATCGGTGTAGCCGCTTTTTATGTAACGCTTTATACTGCGAAGCGAAAAATCCTCGATAACGACAGAAAGGCTTGCAATAAGGAAAGAAAACAACGGCTTTGCCGCAAGCTCTTCCTTTGTAGACATATAAACGGGTATTTCCGCGCGGGAAAAGACCGAATCGGTAATCGACGAATATGCGTTTACGTTTGCCGTAAGCAGAGTAATATCGCGGTATCTGCCGCCGTTTCGCACAAACGAAAGCACCTCGGAAGCCGCGGCTTCAACCTCGTCGAATCGATTGCGGGCGGTTATCATTTTTACCGCGCCGTCGTTTTCGTTCATCGGCTTAACGTTGCTTTTCCATATATTGCGCTCGATATAACGAAGCGATTCGGATTTCGTTCTTTTGGGAATATCCATCGGTATATCCTCAAAAGCACCGCGCGCGAGCGAAGCCACGCGTGCCGCCGCCCTTGCGTTTTCATCAAACACAGAGCGCTCGCTGTCCACGGTGAAAGAGATATAAGCTTCTTTGCTCTGGCTTATTATTTCTCTTATAAGTGCATATTCCTGCTCGGTAAAGGTATAGTATCCGTCTATAAATACGCTTGCGTTTTCGAAAAAGGGCTTGTTTTCCAATTCCTCCGAAAGCCTTGTCAGCGCATCACGCGGGTCGTGAAGCTCGTTGCCGAAACGGGAATCGTATTCGTCGTATATCCTTGCAATATCCAAAAGCTTTGCTTTTATACGTTCGTCGCCTTGAAGCAGGTCGTTTTCTGCGCTGTTCTTTAATTTTTCGGGAGTTATCATCGCCATTTTCATACGCGAGATAAGGTTGTAAAGCGAAACGGCAAAATCGTTATCGCCTGCGACAGCAGAATATTCGCACAGCTCTTCCTTTAACGATTCCGCAATAAGTGACAAAAGGGCGCACGCGCCCCCTTTATCGATATTTTTAACCGCGAGTCCGCCGTATTCACGCGCAACACGGTTCGGAAGCCGCTCGAAATTGAGCACTTCGCAAAGCATATTCACACTGTCACCGAATCGCTCGCAGAGCATCGCTTCGTAATTAACAGACTGCTGTTCGGGCACAATAACAAAACAGCGCCTTCCGCTTTTTAGCGCAGATTCGAGCTTTGTAAAAACACATTCGGTTTTTCCGGAGCCGGAAGCACCCATAATACGATACAGCATTTTTAACCACCAAACAGTTCAAGTAATTTAAATCGGAATACGTATTTTCGGTTTGTAAACACCTCAGAATCGTTTCCGCTCACGCCCGAAGCCGAAAAATCCTTTTCGCTTGCGGCGTTCGTGCAAAGCGGCGGAAACAAAACGCACCACCAATTATTGCCCTCTCCGCTTCCCAATTTTATACGAAGCGAACGGTATGTTCCCGCAGGGAGTGCCATATTTTCATAAATACGCGTGGGGTATTGCTCGTATCCCCATTCGGCAACCGCCTTGTAGCTCACTCCGTTTTCGGCAAGCACGCGGTTTGCGGTGCGTTCAATATTCAAAAGATTTTCTTCTACCGTTTTGCTTGCCGCGGAAACGTTCCCCTCGGAATCGAACAGTGCTCCGTATTCGCGCAGCACCGCATCGCGCACGCTCAGCTTTATTCCTTGTGCGACATCCGAATTATCGTCGGCAAGAATATGCAGGCGCACCGCGTTATCGAAAATATTCGCTTCGCTCCGCGGAATTATCATATCGATAATATTCAGCAAAAGAAAGCAGGCACAAAACAGTGCAATAATTTTGGTTTTTAACTTCATTTCTATATTCTCCTTTTTCGGTTTGAACAAATTGTTGCCCCGAAAAAGAGAAAATATACCTTATTTTTCAAGATTTGATTTTGCAAATTGCGGCAAAATAACCCGCTTCTTTCAGCTTTTCGGCACAATCCGAAGCGATTTTTGCATTTTCGAACACTCCGTAAACCGCAGGCCCGCTTCCCGAAAGGCGCGAATTTAAAGCGCCGAATGAAAGCATAGCGCTTCGCAGCTCCTTCGTTTCGGGTGCAAGTATATCGGTCACGGGCTCGAACGCGTTGCCCAAAGCGGATATAAACGCTTCTTTATCGTTTTCGCCGATCGCGTTAAGCAGACGTTCGCTGTCGTTTCTTAAATCGAGCGCGGCGTTATCGTATGCACGGAAGACCTCGGGCGTTTTCAGCCTTGCCTTGCCGATTGCTATTACAATATCAAGGTCGGGAACGCTATTAAGCGGAGTCAGTATTTCCCCTCTGCCTTCGCACAGCGCGGGTGATTGGAGCAGGCAAAACGGAATATCGGAGCCAAGCTCCCCGACAAGCGAAAACAGCTTTTCTTCTGCCAGAGGATTGCCGTAAAATTCGTTAAGCCCTCTCAAAACGCAAGCCGCATCGGCGCTTCCGCCGCCCAAGCCTGCGGGAAAGGGAATATTTTTTTCGAGATATATCGATACCTCGGGCAAAATCCCCGTATTTTCGAAAAACAATTTTGCCGCGCGCACGCAAAGGTTGTCCCCGCCGCAAAGCTCTTTTATACTGCAGTCAAACGCAAAAGCTTCGCTTTTTTTGATTTCGATAACGTCGCAAAGAGTTACCGAAGCCATAACCGAGCGCAGACTGTGAAAGCCGTCGGGGCGCACGCCCGTAATATCGAGCGTCAGGTTGATTTTCGCATAGGCGTTAAGTTTCATAGCGTTTTAATAAATTCTTCGATTCGTGAAATCGCTTTATGTATGTGCGCGGGCGAATATGCATAGGAAAGTCTTGCAAAGCCCTTGCCGCTTTCGCCGAAGGCAGAGCCGGGCACTATCGCGCATTTATATTCGTAAAGCAGTCTTTCGCAGAAGGTTTCGTCGTCTATACCGAATTTGCGAAGGTCGGCAAACACGTAAAACGCACCTTCGGGCATAAAGGTTTCTATGCCGATACGGTTAAGCTCACTCACAATAAGTCTGCGGCGCGCTTCGTATTCGCTTTTCATATATTCGATATCCGCATCGCCGTTTCTGAGCGCTTCGATAGAGGCATATTGGCTCGTTGTGGGAGCACTCATAATGCCGTATTGATGTATTTTTGCCATCTGCTCGGTAAAGCATTTCGGCGCAAGGGTATAGCCCATTCGCCAGCCTGTCATTGCATACGCCTTCGAAAAGCCGTTAGCGATTATGGTACGTTCGCGCATACCCTCGATCGAGGCAATGGAAATATGCTTTTCGCCATAGGTAAGCTCTGCATAGATTTCATCGGAAAGCACGACGATATTCGTTTCGCGAAGCACGGCGGCGATCTGTTCGAGATCCTCACCGCGCAGTACCGAGCCCGTGGGGTTGTTCGGGAATGCAAGGATAAGCATTTTCGTCTTTTCGGTTATCGCGCCCTTTAACTGCTCTGCGGTCAATTTAAAGCCGTTGTCTGCAGAAAGGTTCACCAAAACGGGAGTTGCGCCCGCAAGGCGTGCAAGCGGTTCGTAGCACACGAAGCAGGGCTGAGGAATAATAACCTCGTCACCCGGTTCGATAAGGGCACGCAAAGCAAGGTCGATAGCTTCGCTTCCGCCCACCGTTACGATAATTTCGCTTGCGGCATCGTATTCAAGACCGAATCTGCGCTTTTGGTATTTTGCGATTTCCTCGCGCATTTCCATTATGCCGTTATTTGAAGTATAGTAGGTGTGTCCCTCTTCGAGCGAGCGTATACCTGCATTGCGGATATGCCACGGCGTATCGAAATCGGGCTGTCCTACCGTCAAGCCGACAACATCCTTCATTTCGCCCAAAAGGTCGAAAAACTTACGGATGCCCGACGGCTTTATTTCGGTTATTTTTGCCGGAAGGCATTTGTTTGCGTCGAATTTCACCAGCTGTTTCCTCTTTTATCGGTTTTCTCGGTGCCATAAACGACGCCGTTTTCTTTGTATATCTGAAGCTCGAAATGGGTTGCCGTTGCGGTAACGCCTTCGATAGTGGCAAGCTTTTCCGCAACGAAGAAGGCAACGTCGCGCATATTTGCACATTCCACGGTTATCGCAAGGTCAAATCCGCCCGACATAAGCGCAACCGTTTTCACCTCGGGGAAATTGCAGATACGTTCCGCAACCGAATCGAAGCCCTTGTCGCGCTGAGGAATAGTTTTTAATTCGATAAGCGCGGTAACACTGCTTTTACCCGTTTTTTCCCAATTTACAACAGTGCGGTAGCTTACTATCGTGCCGTCCGCTTCGCATTGAGCGATTATATCGGCAACCTCACGTTCGGTAATGCCGAGCATTGTTGCGATATCCGCGGGAGTGGTGCGGGCATCCTTTTCGAGATAAGCAAGTATACGTTCTTTCATTTTATTCCTCCGAAATTTTATAAAAATCTTTTTTGCGGGAATTGAATTTCGCAAGATGTGTAAATCCGATATTCGTGAGCATTTCACACGCGTCGCCGAAATTCGCGGCTATGTCGATTGCCTTGTGGGCGTCACTGCCGATAGTCACATCTCTGCCGCCGAGCTCGTAATAAAAACGCAGAAGGTCTTCGTTGGGCAGGCATTCGCCCATAGTCTGACGCAAGCCCGAGGTATTGCATTCAAGCGTTATGCCCTTGTTTATAACCGCCTTTAATATAGGCTCGAAATATTCTCTGCCCCTGTTTTTAATATCGGGAAATTCGGTTATACCGTTTCCCAAATAATAACGCTTGGGGTAGGTGATATGGGTAAGCACGTCGAAATTGCCCCATTCGATCGTATCGAGCATTTCTTCGATATACTGCTCCCAAAGCCTTATATATTCGTTTTTCTGCATCGATTTTATATCGGTATCGGCAAAATCGATTATACCGCGCACCGCATGCACCGAGCCAAGCACAATATCATAGGGCTGGCTTGCAAGCTGTAAATGCGATTCCTTCGGCATATGCGTTGCCTGACCGAGCTCAATGCCCTGCAATATAACGAGTCTGCCTTCGAATTCCTCACGCGCGGCATAAATATCGCGCGCAACTCCTTCGTGATCGAGCGGCGGGAAAAATCCGTCGCGGATACCGTCGATATCAAAATGGTCGGTTATTGCGATACCCGATAAGCCCTTTTCGATTGCGGCAAGACAAAGCTCGCGCACAGAATTTCCTTTGCCCTTGGGGATATCGCCCGAATACTGTGTGTGTGAATGATTGTCAAACATAATAAACGCCTTTTTGCGAAATGATTCTCTGTGATAGCTGTAAAAGCAATTAATTAAAACAAGGTTATCTGGTCCGATTCGGGAATACTGCCGAAGCAGTTATTCTTATAAAGAAGGTCCATTATCGATTTATTTACCTGCGCCTTAACGCGTATTTCTTCGATAGTGGTGGCTTCGCCGCTTTTTACGACCTCTACGATTTTTTCGGCAACAGATTCGCCCAAGCCGTTAAGCGCACAAAGCGGAAGCCTTATTTTTCCGTTTTCGGGAACAAACGCCATAGCTTCGGACTTGCCTATTTCTATCGGCAGGAACGAAAAACCGCGTGCGAACATTTCGAGCACGATACGAAGTATGATTATCGTACCTTCCTCGGTCGCCGAAAGGTCGGGTGCTTGGCGAAGCGCGTTCAGGCGCTCCTCGATACGCGTTCTGCCGCGCATAACAAGCTCGCCGTCGAAGAATTTACGTTTTATTGTAAAATAGGTCGCATAGAAGGCAACCGGCTGATAAATTTTAAACCAGCTCAATCTGAGCGATGCGATAGTATATGCCGCGGCGTGAGCCTTGGGGAACATATACTGAATTTTGTTGCAGGAGTCGATATACCACTGCGGAACGTCCTTTTCGCGCATTGCCGCTTCCTGCTCGGGCAAAAGACCTCTGCCCTTACGCGTTCTTTCCATCGAGTCAAACGCGATAGCGGAATCGAGCCCCTTATGCATAAGGTATACCATTATGCTGTCACGCGTACCGATAATTTCATCGATCGTGCAGGTGCCGCTTTCGATAAGGTCCTTACCGTTGCCGAGCCATATACCCGTACCGTGCGAAAGCCCCGCGATCTGAACAAGGTCGGCAAAGGATTTCGGCTTTGCATCGAGTATCATCTGTATCGAATAGTCGGTTCCGAATTCGGGAATACCCATCGTGCCTATCTGACAGCCGATCTGATCGGGTGTGACACCGAGCGGTTTTGTGCTTGCAAAAAGCTCGATAACGTTTTTATCGTTCATCGGAACGTCGCGCACGTCGATACCCGTATAGTTCTGAAAATACCTGTAATAGGTCGGAACATCGTGCCCGAGTATATCGAGCTTCAATATCGTATCGTGCAGGTATTCAAACGCGAAGTGGGTGGTTATAACACCGCTCGAAGCCTTGTTTGCGGGGTACTGAACGGGGGTAAAGTCGTAAATTTCGTATTCCTTCGGAATAACGACAATACCGCCGGGGTGCTGTCCCGTGGTGTTCTGCACGCCGACAAAGCCCTGAACGAGTCGCTGTTGTTCTGCTTTTGTAATCGAAATATTTTCTTTTTCGAGATATTTTTTAACGTAACCGAAGCAGTTCTTATCCTGCAAGGTACCAACCGTACCCGCGCGGAATATGTTTTCCTTACCGAAAAGCACTTCGGTGTATTTATGCGCTTCCGATTGAACGTCGCCCGAAAAGTTAAGGTCGATATCGGGCGCCTTTTCGCCGTGGAAGCCGAGGAAGGTTTCGAAGGGAATATCGTGCCCGTCGGGGCGCATCGCCGTACCGCATTCGGGACAGTTCTTATCGGGCAGGTCGAAGCCCGAACCGACAGAGCCGTCGAGGAAGAATTCGGAATACCTGCACTTAGGGCAGGCGTAGTGCGGCGGGAGAGGATTAACCTCGGATATTTTCGCAAGCGTAGCCGCAAACGAAGAGCCTACCGACCCGCGCGAGCCGACGAGATAGCCGTGCTCTTCGCTGTTTTGAACGAGTCTGCGCGCAATAACGTAAAGAACCGCAAAGCCGTTTTTGATAATAGAGGTCAATTCTCGGTCCATGCGGTTGCGGACAACATCGGGAAGAACGCCGTTGTGGCCGTACATTTCCATTGCGGTTTTTTCGCAAAGCTCCTGCAATTCTTCTTCCGCGCCGTCAATCTTCGGGGTGTATGTTCCGTCGGGTATCGGCTTTATCGCATCGAAATCCTCGATAATTCTTTTCGGGTTTTCGACAACCACCTGATAAGCAAGCTCTTCGCCAAGATAAGCGAATTCCGCAAGCATTTCATCGGTCGTGCGGAAGAATATGCGCGTGTCACGCATAGCATCCGAAAAGCCCTTACCCGAAAGCATTATCTGGCGGTATATTTCGTCTTCGGGGTCGAGAAAATGAACGTCACCCGTTGCGACGACAAGCTTTTTCTGCTTGTTTGCGATACCGATTATTTTTCTGACGTTATCGTGAAGCTGTTCGAGCGTTGCCTGATTTTCTTCGATAAGATAGCCGTTGTTGCAATCGGGCTGAATTTCGAGATAATCGTAAAAATCGGCAATACGGAAAAGCTCGTTATCGGGTCTGCCCTGCAAAATCGCATCGTAAAGCTCGCCCGATGAGCAGGCAGAGCCTACAACAAGCCCTTCGCGGTATTCGTTAAGCAGAGTTTTCGGAATACGCGGATGCTTGTGGAAATAATCGATATATGAGCGCGAAACGAGCTTATAGAGATTTTTAAGCCCTTTAAGGTTTTTCACGAGGATAACCACGTGATAGCTCTTCAAACGCTTGGGGTCGGCGTTGTGCGCCATTGCGGCATTCATTTCGTTCACCGTATAAACGCCGTTAGCGGCGAGCTTGCGCGCCATACATTCGAATATCTTTGCAAGCATTTCGGTATCGGCGTCTGCCTTGTGGTGATCGAATTCGCCCAATTTATAATATTTCGCAAGCGTATCGAGAGTGTGCTTATTTATATCGCTGTTTATATATCTCGAAAGTGCAACCGTATCGAGATATGCGTTATCGAACGGAATACCGTTTTCATCGGCAACACGGCGGATAAACGAAATATCGAAATTCGCATTGTGTGCAACAAGCATTCTGCTTCCGCAGAATTCAAGGAACTGCACCACCGCTTCCCTTTCACTCGGTGCGCCCTTTACCATTTCATCGGTAATGCCGGTGAGCCTTATAATATTTTCGGGGATAGGCATACCGCAATCGACAAAGGTCGAAAATTCGCCGATTATTTCGCCGTTTTTGTATTTAAGCGCGCCGATTTGCGTTATACCGCAGGTTTTCGGCGAAAGACCCGTGGTTTCGATATCGAAGATAATAAATTCATCCTCGGAAAATCTTGCGTTCATCGCATCGTCGTAGCGGAACACCGCACGCGCCGTATCGTCGACAAGATATCCTTCAATACCGTAAATAGGCTTTACGTCGGGATATTTCTTCGCCGCCTTCATAACGATAGGATAAGCCTGAAGTGTACCGTGGTCGGTAAAAGCAACGGCAGGCATTCCCCACTGATGAGCGCGCGCCATTATATCGCCGGGGTCGGTAAGCGCGTCTGTCGCCGACATATTGGTATGAAGATGAAGCTCAACGCGTTTTTCCTCGGCGTTATCCTTTCTGCCGATAAAGCCGCACTTGGAAATCGCCTTTATGTTAAGAGAAATTTCATCGTCCTCGACCCATTCCTGCTTGTTTCGGTCGAAAATACGCCTGTGCTCAGCCTTGCCCGATACCATAACGTACATAGGCGGCTTCAATTTGGGCGCTTCGCTCTTTTTGCAGGTAAACCTGCCCGAAATAGAAGCGGAATTATCGGTTATATATATTGTGAAGGTCATTTTTTCGCCTTCATAGTTTTCCTTGCTTTCCACAAGGAAAAGTCTGCCCGCAACACAAACGCCCGTATCGCATTTAACGTGCGAAATAGGGGTAAAATTCCAATTTCGGCGTTCGCCGTAAATCGGTTCGGGGCTTGTAATATCGAGCGTCATCTTGCCGAGCTTCACAATACGCTTGCCGTCGTCCTCGCTGTATTCGGCATCGTCAACCTCTTCGTTGAAAAACGAAGCTCTGGGAGGCTCTTTTTCGGCTTCCTGAACGATTTCGAACTTGGTTTCGCGTATGCTTTCGGCAAGCAGGGTTTCGCGGTCGTTGCGATAATTGAAAATATCTATCTGTTCGTATTCGAAGCTCAAATCGAGCGTTACTCCGAACTGCTCGAACGCGCACCTTTTAATAAAGCCCTCTGCGCCGTTTGCTTCGGGAATATCGGACGTAACGTTCGGACGAAGGCGGATTAGAAAAATCCCGTTTTCCTCGGAATAGCTGTAACTGCAATTATCGAAAAAGCCGTAATCGATATTCGAACGGTTTTTGAGCGTTTCGATAATGCCGTCCATATATTCTTCTTGGAATTTCAAATTAAAGCGCGGATAGATATTCACCGCGTTAACGGCGTATGCCTTTTTAATTTCGTCCTCGATTGTAAAAAGCAACGTCGGCTTGACATAGCAAGAAAGCTCTGCCTTGACCGCTATTGTCAGGCGTTCGCGGTCGACGAGAACAGAGAAGGAATCGAATTTCGATATTGTGTCCTTCGATTTTTGCGAGAAGGACGCTTTTTTGAATTTAGCGAGAAATTCGTTAAGCATCAAGCATTTCCTTTATTTCTTTTACAAGTGTTTCTACAATTTCTTCTTGCGGTATTTTCTTTATTATTTCGCCCTTGCGGAACAAAAGTCCTTCCCTGTTGCCGCAGGCAACACCTATATCGGCGTGCTTTGCTTCACCCGGACCGTTAACCGCACAGCCCATAAGCGCAACGGTTAAACGGCGGTTGGTTGTTATGCTTCTCGTAGCACGCTCCAATTCCGCAACCAAGGGGATAACGTCGGACTGGGTTCTGCCGCAGGTGGGGCAGGATACAATATTTATACCGCCGCCGATACCGCAACAGAACAATATATCCTTTGCGGCGGCGATTTCAAGCACGGGGTCTTCGGTAAGCGAAACGCGCACGGTGTCGCCGATACCGTCGAGCAGAAGCGCACCTATACCGATTGCCGATTTAATGCTTCCGCGCCTTACGTCACCCGTTTCGGTAACGCCGATATGAAGGGGATAATTGCATTTTTCGTTAAGTATGCGCGCGGCATCGACCATCGTTTTTACGTCGGAGCTTTTAACCGAAAGCACGATATTATCGAAATCGCATTCCTCTAGCATTCTTGCGTTATTGAGTGCGCTTTCGGCAAGCGCTTCGGCTGTCGGCCCGCCGTATTTGGCAAGAATTTCCTTTTCGGCACTGCCGCCGTTTATACCTATTCTTATAGGTATGTTGTTATTCCTGCAGGCGTTTGCCACCTTTTTTATATTTTCTTTATCGCCTATATTGCCGGGGTTAATGCGGATTTTATTTATTCCGCGCTCTGCCGCGGCAAGAGCAAGCTTATAATCGAAATGAATATCGGCAACAAGCGGAATCGAAGCGTTTTCGGCATAAAACGGGATAGCCTCCGCCGCTTCCATATCGTTTACCGTAAAGCGCACTATATCGCACCCTGCGGCAGAAAGCGATTTTATTTGTTCGAGCGTCGCTTCCTTATCGGCGGTTTTTGTGTTCGTCATCGATTGAATGGCGATAGGGTTGCCGCCGCCTATCAAAGTATTGCCGATTTTTATTACCTTTGTATTTTTCATATCAGAACAGTCCCGCAATATCTTTCATTAATACGAAGAACATAAGACCGAGCAGTAAAACGGTAAATACCGCACTTATAGCCTGCTCGTATTTGGGGTTTATCGGTTTGCGGCGTATCGCTTCTATAACGTAAAACAGCAATCTGCCGCCATCGAGCACGGGAATGGGAAGAAGGTTGAATATTCCGAGCGAAACCGAAATCATAACTACCAGCGTACCGAGCTGCTGTACCGTTTCGACAAAGCCGTCGCTCTGCTCGATTACGGTGTTGATTTCATCTCCGACAGCAACCGGTCCGCCCACCGCATCTATACCGTAGCGCCCCGAAAACGTATCGACAAGCGAATCCATCGTCATATATATCGTCGAGCACGCCTTCCAGAATGCCTCACGCATAACGTTTCCAACAGTTTTTTTCTCGCCGTATACGCGGAAATCCATTTTTCCGAAAACTATTCCGTCCTGCTTTTCCTGTGCAAAGCATACGTCGTTCAGGTAAACCTCTTCGCCGTCGCGGATAACAACAATATCGATAGGCTCGATACCGTCGGACATAATTTTATAAGAAATATCCTCGGCGCAATGAATTTTTTTGCCGTTCACGCGCACGATTTCATCGTTGATCTGAAGTCCGTACTGATTGGAAACGCTGTCCTTATCGAACTCGCCGACAACCCTTGTCCCTACCATATTACCGCTCGAAACGAGTGCTATCATAATCATATATGCGAGCAGAATATTCATAAGCGGGCCTGCGATAACTATTAAAATACGCTTCCAAACGGCACGCTCGTTAAGAGGAATCTTGTACTGATGCTCTTCGGGAATTTCTTCATCGTATTCGCCGACCATATTCACAAATCCGCCGATCGGAAATGCGCGTATCGAAAAATCGTTATATTTTCCCTTCCAGGTTTTTATCTTCGGACCCATGCCGATAGAAAATTCGATTATACCGACACCGAAAGCTCTTGCGACGATATAATGACCGAATTCATGAATAAAAATAAGCAGACCGAAAACAAAAACAGTAACAGCAATGCTTATAAGAGATCCTAACATTAAAAATCACTCCGTTTAAATATGAGAAAGAACGTATTCACGCGCGGCTTTATCCGCATCGAGAATATCTTCGACTGTCGGATGCTCGATAAAGCGTGCGTTTTCGGTTGCGTTTATAACAAGCTCGAACAGTTTTGTAAATCCGATTTTTCCTTCAAGGAAAAGTGCAACCGCTATTTCGTTCGCACCGTTCATCGCGGCGGGGATATTGCCGCCCCTGATTATCGCTTTTCTTGCAAGCGCAAGAAGCGGGAAGGTTTCTTCATCGGGCTTATAGAAATTAAGCTCCTTGCCGAAAAGATCCAGACTTTCGGCGGGTGAGGGCATACGCTCGGGATAGGTTATCGCATACTGTATGCAAACGCGCATATCGGGCATACCGAGCTGTGCTACTATTGCGTTGTCGGCAAATTCAACGAGCGAATGAACGATACTTTGCGGGTGAATTACCACCTCTACCCTTTCGGGCGAAACGCCGAACAAATGCACCGCTTCGATAAGTTCCAAGCCCTTATTCATAAGGCTTGCGCTGTCTACCGATATTTTTTTGCCCATATTCCAGCGCGGATGACGCACCGCCATTTCGGGAGTTACGGTTTTAAGATATTCCTTATCCTTCCCCAAAAACGGACCGCCCGATCCGGTGAGCAATATTTTTTTTATTTCTGCGCCGCCCTGTATGCACTGAAAAATCGCAGAATGCTCGCTATCGACAGGAAGCAGCACCGCGTTCCCCTTTTTCACCGCTTCGGTAACGAGAGTACCGCCCGCTACAAGCGTTTCTTTGTTTGCAAATGCGATTCTCTTGCCTTTGTTTGCCGCGGCTATGGTGGGCAAAAGCCCCTTCATTCCGAGCACGGCGTTCACGATAGTTTGCGATTCGTCCTCGTTGGCGAGATAAGAAAGTCCTTCATCACCGCAGAGAATTTCGATATCCATATCGTTTATTGCGAGCTTGAATTCGCTGTATTTATCCTCTCCGATACATACACGCTTCGGCTTGAATTCACGGCATTGCGATTCAAGCAAGGCAACGTTCGAATATGCCGAAAGCGCAGTGACGCGAAGCCCAAGCTTGCGCGCCACATCGAGAGTTTGAGTTCCTATTGAGCCTGTACTGCCAAGCAGAGAGATAGATGATTGCAT
>JAZTXJ010000015.1:0-8945 GCA_045636285.1 Eubacteriales bacterium | reverse complement strand
TGGTATTCGGTAACATGGGTAACACCTCGGGTACCGGCGTTGCATTTACCCGCGACCCCGCAACCGGCGAAAAGAAGCTTATGGGCGAATTCCTTATGAACGCTCAGGGCGAAGACGTTGTTGCAGGCGTTCGTACTCCTCAGAAGATCGAACAGCTCAAAGAGGTTATGCCCGAAGTATATGAAAAGTTCATCAATATCTGCAATATTCTCGAAGATCATTACAGTGATATGCAGGATATGGAATTCACTATCGAAGACAAAAAGCTCTTTATGCTTCAGACCAGAAACGGTAAGAGAACCGCAAAGGCTGCATTGAAGATCGCTTGCGACCTTGTTGACGAAGGTATGATCACCGAAGAACAGGCTGTCGCTATGATCGATCCCCGTAACCTCGATACCCTTCTCCACCCTCAGTTCGATGCAAAGGCACTTAAGGAATCCGCACCTATCGGCAGAGCGCTCGGCGCTTCTCCCGGAGCGGCTTGCGGTAGAGTTGTATTTTCCGCTAACGATGCAAAGGAATGGGCAGAAAAGGGCGAAAAGGTTATTCTCGTTCGTCTTGAAACCTCTCCCGAAGATATCGAAGGCATGAAGGCTGCACAGGGCATTCTTCCCGCTCGCGGCGGTATGACCTCCCACGCGGCAGTTGTTGCAAGAGGCATGGGTACCTGCTGTGTATCCGGCTGCGGCGACATCAAAATGGACGAAGCAAACAAAAAGTTCACTCTCGGCGGTAAAACCTATAACGAAGGCGATTCCATTTCTCTCGACGGCTCTACCGGTTGCATTTACGATGGCATTATCGCTACCGTTGACGCTACCATCGCAGGCGAATTCGGCAGAATCATGGCTTGGGCAGACAAGTACCGCACCATGAAGGTACGCACCAATGCCGACACCCCCGCAGATGCTAAGAAGGCACGCGAGCTCGGCGCAGAAGGTATCGGTCTTTGCCGTACAGAGCACATGTTCTTCGAAGCTGACAGAATCGCTTCCTTCCGCGAAATGATCTGTGCAGACACTCTTGAAGAAAGACAAGCCGCACTCGAAAAGATCCTTCCCATCCAGCAGGGTGACTTCGAAGCGCTTTACGAAGCTTTGGAAGGCAATCCCGTTACCATCCGCTTCCTCGATCCTCCTCTTCACGAATTCGTTCCCACCGAAGAAGAAGATATCAAGAAGCTCGCTGAAGCACAGGGTAAAACCGTTCAGCAGATCAAGGATATTATCGAATCGCTTCACGAATTCAACCCGATGATGGGCCACAGAGGCTGCCGTCTTGCAGTTACCTATCCCGAAATCGCAAAGATGCAGACCAAGGCTGTTATCCGCGCAGCTATCAACGTTCAGAAGGCTCATCCCGATTGGAACGTTAAGCCCGAAATTATGATTCCTCTCGCATGTGACGTTAAGGAATTCAACTTCGTTAAGAAGATCGTTGTCGAAACCGCAGATGCAGAAATCGCAAATGCAGGCTCCGAGCTCAAGTACGAAGTCGGCACGATGATCGAAATCCCCAGAGCTGCTCTTACCGCAGATGAAATCGCGGCTAACGCAGACTTCTTCTGCTTCGGCACCAACGACCTTACCCAGATGACCTACGGCTTCTCGCGCGATGACGCGGGCAAGTTCCTCGATTGCTACTACGATGCAAAGATTTTCGAAAACGATCCCTTTGCAAAGCTCGACAGAGTCGGCGTGGGTAAGCTTATGGAAACCGCTATCAAGCTTGGCAGACCCGTAAACGGTAATCTCCACGTTGGTATTTGCGGCGAACACGGCGGCGACCCCGCTTCCGTAGAATTCTGCAACGAGCTCGGACTCGATTACGTTTCCTGCTCGCCCTTCAGAGTTCCGATCGCAAGACTTGCAGCTGCACAGGCGGCACTTAAACAGAAATAATTATTGACTCCGACAAGCGGCGGAACGCCAATTCGGCGTTCCGCCGTTTATTAAATCCTTTACGTAAAGAGGACAAATATGGATTTCACAACAGTTCTCAAAAATGAACAGGATCACAGAAAGAAAATAGGAAAGCTTGCAAGAAAGGCGGCAACCGCCGCTCTTATCGGCTCTTCCCTTATGTTTGTTTTTCAGTTGATTTTTTCGTTTGCGATAGTTTCTCCCATTGTCAAATACGCTCCCGATTTTTACAATTCCTCATTCAGCTATATTATTGATATAGTAGGATACGTTTTTTATATCTTCTTCCCCTTTGGTATCGCTGCGCTTATTTTCAAAAGCATAAATAAAAATATCGAAAACAACGGTGTTAAGAGAGCATCGCCGAAAGCACCCGTGCTGTATATTTTCGGTTCGATCGGCGTCGGCTATCTTATTAACTTTTCAATAAATATTCTCTTCGGTTCACTTATCGAAAAATATTCGACCGATATGGGCATTGCGGCAGAAGGACCGATCGAAATCATTCTCTGCTTCGTGCTCTATGCAATTCTTCCCGCTATTCTTGAAGAATGGGCGTTCCGCGGCGTTCTTTGCAAAAACCTTTTGCCCTATGGCAAGGGCGGTGCTATAATAATCTCTTCGGTGCTCTTCGGTATTGCACACGTTGACCCTCCGAGAATTATTTTCGCGACCGCATTCGGTATGATGCTCGCCGTTTGTTACGAGCATACCCGTTCGCTCAAAATACCGATGCTTATTCATTTTATTAATAATGCAATATCTGTTGTCGCTTCGCTTATACCCGAAGATTCCGCTATTACGCTCCTGCTTTCACAGCTTATTCTCGGCGTTATGGGCTGCGGTATAGCCGCTATTATTTACTACGCAAACAAGGGTATCGAAAAACGCAAGGTTTCAATAATAAAGCCCGAATGTATCGGCTACAAGCTCGGTATTACGCAATATATCGGAAAAGCCGCTCTTAATTTCGGTATGATACCGCTTGCTGTTCTCTATGCAATCTTTTTTGCACTGTATTTTGTAATTCATGAATAAAAAGAACGATATTTATTTTATGAAGCGCGCATTGTCGCGTGCCAAAGCCGCCGCCAAGGAAGGCGAAGTGCCGATCGGCGCTGTTATAGTTAAAGACGATGAAATTATCGCAAGCGGAAGAAATATGCGGGAAAAACGCAAAAATTCGCTTCTTCACGCCGAAATAATCGCCATTGACAGAGCTTGCAAAAAGCTTAACCGTTGGAGATTACACGGCTGTACACTCTACGTAACGATGGAGCCCTGCCCCATGTGCGCGGGTGCGATAGTCAATTCGCGTCTTGATCGTGTTGTTTTCGGCTGTTACGACGAAAAAGCGGGAGCGCTCGGCACCGTATTTAATATGGCGGAATTCCCTTTGAATCATAAATTCGAAGCAGAAGGCGGAGTTCTTAAAGAGGATTGCGCCAATATATTATCCGAATTTTTTGCAGAATTAAGAAAACGTCCGAAAGGAAGAAAAAATGAAAACTAAAGCAGTAATTTCCGTTACCGGTAAAGATAACGTCGGTATCATTGCAAAGGTAAGCAACGTATGTGCCGACTACGGCGCGAATATTATCGATATTTCGCAAACCGTACTTAAAGAATATTTCGCTATGATAATGCTTGTGGAAATCGATTCGCTCACCGTTCCTTTTACCGAATTCGTCGATCACGTTGCGGCTATCGGTAAAGAGCTCGGTCTTGAAATACACGCAATGCACGAAGACATATTCGATTCTATGCACAAAATCTAACGGTGAATTAAATGATCGATACAAAAGATATTTTAGAAACAATAAATATGATACGCGAGGAAAACCTCGATATCAGAACAGTAACTGTCGGAATTTCTCTGTTTGACTGTGTGAGCGACGATAAAAAGCGCTTGCTCGACAAGATTTACGATAAAATCACTCGCACCGCGGAAAAGCTTGTCCCCGTTTGCAACGAGCTTGAAAAAATGTACGGTATTCCGATAATCAATAAACGCGTTTCGGTTACCCCGCTTTCTCTCGTCGGCGGTTGCCTCGACAGCGAAGGCTACGTAGAAGCCGCAAAAATGCTCGATAGAGCCGCCGAAAATCTCGGCATTAACTTTATCGGCGGTTTCGGTGCGCTTGTTCATAAGGGAAGCACAAGATCCGAAAACGCACTTATAGAAGCAATTCCCGAAGCACTCGCTTCTACAAAAATGGTTTGTTCTTCGGTTAACGTTGCCACCACCAAAGCGGGCATCAATATGGATGCTATCGCAAAAATGGGCAGTATAATAAAGAAAACCGCTTATTTAACGCGCGAAAACAACTCTATCGGCTGTGCAAAGCTCGTTGTGTTTGCAAACGTTCCCGAGGATAATCCCTTTATGGCAGGTGCATTCCACGGCGTAGGCGAGCCCGATGCAATCATCAACGTAGGCGTTTCGGGTCCCGGTGTTGTAAGCTCCGCTATCCGCCGCGCAGGTGATTGCAGTCTCAGCGATCTTGCAGAGGTTATCAAAAAGCAATCGTTCAAAATTACACGTGTCGGACAGCTTGTCGCACGGGAAGCATCTAACCGTTTGAACATTCCCTTCGGAATAGTCGACCTTTCTCTCGCTCCTACCCCCGCAATAGGCGATTCGGTTGCAGATATACTCGAAAGCATGGGGCTTGAAACCTGCGGTACCCACGGCACCACAGCGGCGCTCGCAATGCTTAACGACGCAGTTAAAAAGGGCGGCGTAATGGCTTCCTCGCACGTCGGCGGACTTTCGGGTGCATTCATTCCCGTTTCCGAAGACGCGGGTATGATTGCCGCAGTCGAAAAGGGCGTTCTTTCTATCGAAAAATTAGAAGCAATGACCGCTGTATGCTCTGTCGGTCTTGATATGATCGCCGTACCCGGAGATACGAGCGAAGCTATAATCTGCGGTATTATCGCGGATGAAATTTCTATCGGCGTTGCGAACACAAAAACCACCGCCGTGCGTATTATCCCCGCATACGGAAAAACCGTTGGAGATTCCGTTGATTTCGGCGGTCTTCTCGGTACCGCTCCCATAATGCAGTTACGCAAGGAATCTCCCGAAGTATTCATCAAACGCGGCGGCAGAATCCCCGCACCCATTCACAGCTTAAAGAACTAACTTCTCTAAAAGGAGAAAACAACGATGAACAATAAATTTTATATAACCACCGCGATAGCTTATACATCGAAAAAGCCTCATATCGGTAATACCTATGAAGCCGTTCTCACCGATGCTATCGCAAGATACAAGCGCTTGCGCGGTTATGACGTATATTTCCTCACCGGTACCGACGAGCACGGACAGAAAATCCAGCAGGAAGCCGAAGCCGCAGGTATTACTCCGCAGGAATACGTCGATAAAGTTGCAGGCGAAATAAAGGATATTTGGAACCTTTTCAATGTCAGCTACGATAAATTCATTCGTACCACCGATGAAGACCACGTTAAGTGCGTTCAGAAAATCTTCAACAAGCTTTACGAGCAGGGCGATATTTATAAGGGCTCCTATGAAGGCAATTACTGCACCCCTTGCGAATCCTTCTGGACCGATACCCAGCTTGTAGACGGCAAATGCCCCGATTGCGGCAGAGAATGCAAAAAAGCAAGCGAAGAAGCGTATTTCCTTAAAATGTCGAAATACGCCGACAGACTTGTTGAATATTACAATAGTCACGACGATTTTATTACCCCCGTTTCTCGCAAGAACGAAATGATAAACAACTTTATCAAGCCCGGTCTTCAGGATCTTTGCGTTTCGAGAACGAGCTTCACTTGGGGTATCCCCGTTGATTTTGACCCGAAGCACGTAACATACGTTTGGTTGGATGCACTTTCCAACTATATTACTGCTATCGGATTCGATATCGATAACCCCTCCGAGCTTTATAAAAAGCTCTGGCCGGCAGACGTTCAGGTTATCGGTAAGGATATAGTTCGCTTCCATACTATTTATTGGCCTATTATCCTTATGGCACTCGGACTTCCCCTTCCCAAGCAGATTCTCGCCCACCCGTGGTTGCTTTCGGGCGACGATAAAATGAGCAAATCCAAGGGCAACGTTATGTACGGTGACGACCTTGTTGCAGAATTCGGTCTTGACCCCGTAAGACACTATCTCCTTGCGGAAATGGGCTATTTCAACGACGGCAGTATCACCTATGAAAATCTTATCAAGCGCACGAACAGCGACCTTGCAAACACGCTCGGTAACCTCGTTTCCCGCACAGGCGCGATGATCAAGCAGTATTTCGGCGGTGTTATTCCCAAAAACAACGGCGTTGACGATGAATTCGCAACCACACTTAAAACCGCTATCACCGAAGGCTTTGCGGAAACCGTTTCGAAGTTCGATAAATATTATATCGCAGAAGCAGACAACGCATTGTTCAACACGATAAAAGCCTGCAACAAGTATATTGACGAAACTATGCCTTGGGCACTTGCAAAGGACCCCGATAAGAAGGATCAGCTTGCGAACGTGCTTTCCAATCTTGTAGAAAGCATCCGCATCTGCAACGTTCTTATCGAACCGCTTATGCCCGATACCGCCAAAAAGATAAACGAAATATTCAAGGCTCCCGCCGTTGATTTCGACTCGGCTTGCGAATATAAATATCTTTGCGAAGGCGTAGAGCTCGGAGAAATTCCGATACTCTTCGCCAGAATAGACGAAAAGAAGTATTTCGCAGAGCTCGAAAAGAAGGCTAAGGAACAAAAGAAAGCCGCAAAAGAGCAAAAGAAATCCGAGAAAAAGGAAGAAGCTGCTCCCGAAATTATCGGTATAGAGGATTTTGCCAAGGTCGATTTGCGCGTAGGACAGATAAAAGAATGTGCAAAAGCCGAAAACAGCGATAAGCTTCTCGTGCTTCAGGTCGATATGGGCAGCGAAATCAGACAGGTTGTTTCGGGTATTGCGAAGTACTATACCCCCGAAGAGCTTATCGGCAAAAAGGTTATCGTTGTTGCTAATCTCAAGCCGGTTAAGCTTCGCGGTATCGACAGCAACGGTATGATCCTTGCCGCAGATACCGAAAACGGCGTAAAGGTGCTCTTTGCGGACGAAAACGCTAATCCCGGCAGTAAGGTGCGCTAAATGATCGATATTCACGCACACTACGACGATTCGCACTTCGATGCCGACCGAAACGAAGTTATCACTTCCCTTTTTTCTCAAAAGGGCGTTACCGCCGTTATTAACGCAGGCTGTAACCTTGAAAGCTCGCTTTTCTCGGTACAGCTCGCCGAACAGTACGAAGGCTTTTATGCCGCGGTAGGTTATCATCCGCAAGAGATCGATGCATTCAACGAAGATGATTTCGCACGGATTAAAGAACTGCTCAAGCATCCCAAGGTAGTCGCGGTCGGCGAAATCGGTCTTGATTATCACTGGGTCAGCGATAACAAGGAACAGCAAAAAGCGATGTTTCGAAAGCAGTTGGAGCTTGCGGTAGAAGCCGATATGCCCGTTGTTATACACGAACGCGACTGTGTTGCAGACTGTCTTGAAATCGTGCTCGATTACGACGTACGCGGTGTATTTCACGCCTTTTCGGGCAGTAAGGAAACCGCGCAAATATTGCTTGACAGAGGCTGGTATATTTCTTTCCCCGGAACAGTTACCTTTAAAAACGCAAAAAATCCCGTCGAAAATGCCGTTTACGTTCCTTCGGACAGAATTCTTACCGAAACCGACGCCCCTTACCTTACCGCACACCCGTTCCGCGGCAAGCGCAACGATTCGGGCTATATGAAATTCACGCTCGAAAAAATTGCCGAATTACGCGGTATTACATTTGAAGAATTAGAAAGAATAACAGAAGAAAATGCAAAAAGACTTTTTGGGTTCTAAGGAACGCAGTGAAACCTTTGCTTATATTGTCGGCGAAAGTATTTATCTGAATATAACAAACCGTTGCACAAACGATTGTATTTTCTGCCTTCGCAATAACGGCGATACCGCATACGGCAGTGAAAGCCTTTGGTTAACCCGCGAGCCCGAACCGAACGAGGTAATTTCTGCAGTTGAAGCAATATTTTTCGATAATTGCCAATCGTTCGTATTCTGCGGATACGGTGAACCGACCTGCAGGCTCGAAGCATTGCTCGCAACCGCGAAGCTTTTAAAGCAGAAATACCCCGAAATTCCTATTAGGCTGAACACAAACGGACAGTCGGAGCTTATTAATTCCCCCGAAAGTACAAAGCTTCTCTTCCCCTTTATCGACAGCGTTTCAATAAGCATGAACAGCGCAAGCCGCGAAGAATACGACAGAATTTGCAGACCCGTTTTTGGTTTGAAGGCATACGATTCTATGATCGAATTCGGCGCACGATGTGTCGGCAATATTCAAACCGTTCAATTTTCGGTTGTTGAAGATACGATCAGCCCCGAAGATATAGAAAAATGCAAAGAAACGGTTTGCAAAATCGGCGCAAAATTACGCGTTCGCAAGTTCATTAGCGAAAACGACAAAAATCCCGAAGGAAAATAGTACCATTTTTCTAAAAATAACTATTGTATTTTTTCTCCAAAAGGTATAAACTACCCAATGGTGAATTAAATAAAAATTTATGGAGGACTTTAAAATGTCTGTAAAAGTTGCTATTAACGGCTTTGGCCGTATCGGCCGTCTTGCTTTCCGCCAGATGGTTGACGCTGAAGGTTATGAAGTTGTTGCAATCAACGACCTCACCAGCCCCAAGATGCTTGCTCACCTTCTCAAGTATGATACCGCACAGGGCGGTTTCTGCGGCAAGCTCGGTACCACCCCTGCTCACACCGTTTCCTGCACCGAAGATTCTATCATCGTTGACGGCAAGGAAATCAAGATCTACGCTGAAAAGGATGCAGCTAACTGCCCTTGGAAGGCACTCGATGTAGACGTAGTTCTCGAATGCACCGGTTTCTACACCTCTAAGGAAAAGGCTTCTGCTCACCTCGTAGCAGGCGCAAAGAAGGTTGTTATCTCTGCTCCCGCAGGCAACGATCTT
>JAZTXJ010000014.1:0-22304 GCA_045636285.1 Eubacteriales bacterium | reverse complement strand
TGTTTTTTACGATAGGTGGCATAGCGATGCTGGTGCTTGCAGGAGTGACATTTGCTTCTAGCACTAATAGAAATGAAGAAATTGAAAACAAATATGAACGAGAACACGAAGAATATATAAATACAAGAAAAGAAGCGGTTGCGGAATACAATGAACGTATGCCGGTCGTTATAGAAAAATACAACCAATATATAGACGAACACGAAAAACTGCGCGAAACCTTGAACAAAGTATACGATGCAAATATTATCCCCGGTAAATACCGCGACAAATATGCAGTTGTATATTTGTACGACTGGTTTAGCACGAGCGGTGCCGACGATTTGGATATGGCGTTGAATATGTACGTATTAGAACAAATCAAAGAACGCTTGGATATTATTATAAAATTGCAGTATGAAAGTTTATTAAACGATAAAAGAATTATTGCGAACCAAGAACGCGCAATGGAACAACAGGAAGAACATAACCGCAAACTGATGAAGAAGCTTGAAAAAATGCAGGCGACAGCCGAAGAGCAACAGCGATATCTTGCTATGATAGAAAGCAATACCGCTGCAACAGCATATTTTTCTGCCGCAGAGTATTTGAGAGATTTTTAAACATAAACAAAAAACACCGCTTTGTTGGCGGTGTTTTTTTGATTTCGGATTACTGCTTCATATTGTTTTCGAGCATATAGTCCTCGATTTTGCAGAGCAGCTCTGCCGCTTGGGCTTTTGTGATAGTTTTTTCGGGCTCGAGGATTTCGAAAAAGCCTGCTTCCGAAACGGCGAGCATTGCCGAAAAATTCTCCTCGGTCGTGCCTGCGTTTTCGCTTTCCTTGCGGTTGGGCAGTCCGAGCGAAGCGGCAATCATATAAGCCGCATCGGCGACGGTTATTGCGTCTTTGGGCGAAAAGCTGCCG
Organism: Eubacteriales bacterium; assembly: GCA_045636285.1. Classification (GTDB taxonomy): domain Bacteria; phylum Bacillota; class Clostridia; order Oscillospirales; family CAG-382; genus Coliplasma. The sequence continues at coordinate 21,397 of JAZTXJ010000014.1, read as the reverse complement.
TTTTCAAGTCGAATCAAGCCCTTTTCTGCCGCCGCGGAAAGATAACCCATAAGCCCCGAGGAAAGCCCCGCGTCGTCGGAAATCACGCTGTCGGCAACCGCGACAATATCGGTGTCCTGCCCCGTTACGTTCATAAGCATAACCAAAAATTCAAGCTTGCTCACGCTTGCTTCGGGGTCGAAATAATAGCTTCCGTTTTCGAAGCGGTAAACCATAACGTCGTTACTGCACATTCTGTGGGCATAAAGGTGAAGCATATCGTTCTGCATATCGGCAAAGCTCAAGCCGCTTTTGTTTTCCTCTACCTGAATTTTAAGCGTTGCTTTATCCGAAACCGCGCCGAATCGGTCGGTTACGGTGTAAACCATCGTGTCGCTCCCCGAAAAGCCCTCTTGGGGATAATAAACTATACCGCCGTCGTCACCGACAGTCACAAACCCATCGCGCGGGTAGGTAATCACGTTGACCGTATAGCCGTCGCCGTCGGGCTCGTTAATGCAAAGCTCGCTCTTGCAGGCGATTCCTTCGACGGTTTTTATACTGCTGTCAAGCGCAAGAGGGGGCGAATTGACAGAATCGGTAAAGACGATATTGCATTTTATTTCGGCGTTTTCAAAGCCGTTTCCGTCGCAGGTGAAAACAAATTCGGCAAGCTCGGCGCTCGCGCTCGGCATAAATTTCAAAAACCCGAGCGAAGAGGCAGAAACCGTCTGTCCCTCCGTTACCGCCTTGCCGCTGAAAATAAGCGTTCCGCTTTTTTCGTCGGGAAGCGCTTTAAGCGTGATCTGCGAAAATTCGCTTCCGAGCAGGGCTTTGAACTCCTCTTCCGAAAAGGCTGTGCTCGAGCCCTTTTCGCCGTGCTTGGTGAGCGAAATCTGCTTTTGCAGTATCGAAAACGCGGGCGGCAAACCGTCGCTTATTTCGTCTTGCGGAGCATCCGCGCAAGCAACAAACGATAATGCGATTAAAATACATAAAATAAACACAAACGGTTTCTTCATAATCCAAACCATCCTTTGACTGTTGTTACACTATTTATACACATCTGCGCGAAATATTATGACTTTAGCGGTTGTAATATCCTTTTATGTGTGATAGAATAGAAAAAAACGGAGGTGTGGCTATGAAAAAGTGCTTTGTGGCGGTAAGCGGCGGTGTTGACAGCGCAACCGCACTGCTTTTGCTCAAAAATAAAGGCTTCGAAGTCGAAGGCATCACCATGCTCACCTTCGGAAGCGAGCTTGTGCCGAACACGACGCCGAAGGAAGCGGACGATGCAAGGGCGCTTTGCGAATCGCTCGGCGTTGCTCATCATACCGTCGATTTAAAAAAACGCTTCCGTGAATGCGTTGTCGATTATTTCGTTTCGGCATACGCAAACGGCGAAACGCCCAATCCCTGTGTGGTTTGTAACAGATATTTAAAATTCGGCGCGCTTGCCGACTATGCCTTCTCGCAGGGCGCAGAGGAATACGCAACCGGGCATTACGTGCGTGTTATTCAAAGCGGCGAAAGAAGGGTTATCACCCGCGCCGCCGATCCCGAAAAGGACCAGAGCTATATGCTTTGGTCGCTCACGTCCGAGCAGGTTTCGCGCTTTAACGCCCCTCTCGGCGAATATACGAAAAAAGAGGTGCGCGAAATAGCGCAAAGCTTCGGCATCGCGGTCGCCCACAAGAGCGACAGTCAGGATATATGCTTTATACCCGACGGCGATTACCGCGCGTTTTTGAACCGTATTGCAGGCAATACCGACAAAGCGGGCGATTTCGTCCTTTCCGACGGAACCGTTCTCGGCCGTCATCTCGGTCAGCGTTGCTATACCGTCGGACAGCGCAAGGGCTTGGGTATTGCATATACCGAACCGCTTTACGTTATCGGGCACGATATGGCGAAAAACAAAATAATTCTCGGCAAGAGCGACGAGCTTTTTACGGATAAAATAATCGGTAAAAGCACCAACTTTTCGGCGATAGACTACCCGAGCGGCGATATCGAATGCGAGGTGCGTATCCGCTACCGCGCGCCGTTTGTAAGGGCAAGGCTTATTCCCGTATCCGAAGACGAAATGCTTATCGAATTCAAATCGCCCGTCCGCGCCGCAACACCGGGACAGTCGGCGGTTTTCTACGACGGCGAAACACTCCTCGGCGGCTGTGTGATGAAATAAATACGGATTACGGTGCTTGACCGTAATCCGTTCTTTCTTTTTTGGCTTCAAGAATGCGCTTTAAAAGTATCGCACCGAGCGGAAAAACGAACAGTCCTATAATCCCCATAAGCGTGAGCCCGATATACATCGAAGCGAGTGCGGCAAGCGGCGAAACTCCGATAAATTTGCCCACTATTTTCGGTTCGGAAATCTGTCGCACAACGGTTATAACGGCATAGGCGACGAGTATGCCGATACCGATACCGATATTCCCCGAAACGAGCGCGATAATTCCCCAAGGGATAAGCACCGTACCCGTTCCAAGCACCGGTAAAACGTCGACAAGCGCAATAAGAAGCGCAAGCACAAAGGAATATTCGATACCCAAAATAAGAAACGTTGCCAGAAGCTCGAAAAAAGTTATTAAAAACAGCAAGCCGTATGCGCGCAGGAACCGCCCGACCGTTTCGGCAAGCGAATCGCGCGTGGATTTCAGCATCGGGCGCAGCTTTTTCGGAAAGAGCGAAAGAAAAAAGCAGTTTATTTTTACTCGGTCTATCGCGAAATAATAGGTAGCGATTATCACCACCGCGGCGAACAAAAGCGCTTTCGGGAAAAACGCCGCCGCGCTTCCGACGAACGAAACGATACCGCCCGACATTTTATCTCCGAAGGAGAGCGCCATCGACCACAGCTCCTCATCGAGATTGGCACGCATTTCCCAAAGCCGAGCGCGCAGGTCCACAAAGGGAATATATCGGCATATTTTATCGATAAATTCGGAAGCGTAGCCGTCGTCGGTGCGGATAAGCTCGACCGTTTCGCCTATTTTGCCCGCAAGCTCGTTGATTTCGAGCACCACCTGACGCGAAACCGCGTAAATAAGCCCGACAAGCGACGCCGCGGCAAGCAGAACGACAAAAAGCACAAAGCTCCGCTTGGGGAATTTTTTGTGCGATTCGGAATATTTTACTATCGGACGGAAGCATTCGGCAAAAAGATACGCGACCGCGAAGGGCAAGAGCGCGCCCCATAAGTAGTTGAATATCAGATAAGCCGCCGCGAGCCCGACGGAAACGTACATTGTGATAACGGCAAAGCGCTTATATGGCTCTTGCGGCAACATATTTTCCCTCCGAATTTGTGTGTTCTCGATTAGTATATGTTAAAATTCGGTAAATAAACGTGATTTTTCTTTTTGTTTTTAAAATTCTTTCGAAATTTGTTGTTGACAAGCGCGTTTTGCTGTGATATAATAACCAAGCGCGTTGAGCGTACAAGTTAATATTGTATGGAGAAGTCGCTTAGCTGGTCGAGGGCGCACGATTGGAAATCGTGTAACGGATAAAACCGTTCGTGGGTTCGAATCCCACCTTCTCCGCCAAAAACAGAAAGGGTACAAACGTACCCTTTTTGTTTTTGTTTTGAGGGGATTCGAAGGGCGAGGACGGACGAGTCGGGGACTCGTTCGGGCCGCCACAGGATTGCGAATGAAGCGGCGATAGCACAGCGGAGCGGTGCGGCAAGGCGCGTGAATGAGCAATGAATCCCACCTTCTCCGCCAAAAACAGAAAGGGTACAAACGTACCCTTTCTGTTTTTGATTCGGAAGGGAAACAGAAAAAGAACCGCGAAAGCGGTTCTTTGTTTGCTTTTTGGTTTATTTATCCGCGTTGGAGCTGAATACGTTCGCAACCTCTGTAATGGTTATATAGGCGCGGGGGTCGTGCTCGTGAACGATATTTTTCATTCTTCCGACTTGGAAACGGTTTACGATAAAATAAACCGCCGTCATATCGGTTCCCGAATAAAAGCCCTTTGCCTGAAGCATTGTCATACCGCTTGCGAATTCATCGGAAAGCGCCTGCGCGACCTCGTTGGGCTTCGAGGTGATTATCATTGCCGCCTTCGAGCGATCGAAGCCTTCGACAATAAAGTCGACGGTTTTTAAAGCCGCCATATACGCGACGATCGAATAAAGCGGAAGTATCCAGCTTTCGAGTATAAGTCCGCATATAACGTAAAGAATTACGTTGTAAGTCATAACGAAGGTGCCGACCGTTACTCCCAAGCGCTTTGCGAAGATTACCGCAAGCACTTCAATGCCGTCCATCGCACCGCCGAAGCGTATTGCAAGACCGCTGCCAGCGCCCGAAATGAGTCCGCCGAATAGCGCACAAAGCAACAAATCGCTTTCGGCAAGCGGGGAAGCCATGCTTACGTCAACGGGGAGAACGTCGTTTATCAAAAACGCGAAAAGCGAATACATCGCAACAGTGTAAATAGCGTATACCGTAAAGTATATTCCTTGTTTTTTAAGACCGTATATAAAAAGCGGAACGTTAAGCAAAAGAAGGAATACCGAAAGCGACATCCATTCGGGCGTTATCTGCGAAAGCAACATCGAGGTACCCGAAATACCGCTGTCGTAAAGCTTGACGGGAGCAAGGAAGAAGGTAACGCCGAACGCGTTTACGATTCCCGCTATCGTAAGCAGTATAAAATTCTTTATTTCAAAGTTCTTCATCAAGTATCTCCGTTCAGCTTTTCGGCATAACCGCTCGCCAAAGCGTCGCAACGCTCGTTATATGCGTGGCCGTCGTGACCGCGCACCCAGATAAATTCGACCTCGTATTTCGAAAGAAGCTCATCGAGCGTTTTCCACAGATCGTCGTTAAGCACGGGCGATTTATCCGCCTTGCGCCAGCCCTTGCTTTTCCAATTTTCGAGCCAGCCCTTGTTTATTGCGTTCACAAGGTATTGAGAATCGCTGTAAAGCACAACCCTGCAGGGCTTATTGAGCGCTTTTAAGCCTTCTATCGCGGCGGTGAGCTCCATACGGTTGTTGGTCGTGCTCTTTTCTCCGCCGAAAAGCTCCTTTTCGCGTCCGTCGCATTCAAGTATTGCCGCCCAGCCGCCTGCGCCGGGGTTGCCCTTGCAGGCTCCGTCTGTATATATGTTTACGGTTTTCAATTATTTGCACCCTTTATTTTTTGCATTCTTATATCCTTGCCCACAAATTTAAGCACGCGGAATTCGCCGAGCAGGCGCGAATAAAGACGTTCGCCGTACGTCTTTTTTATTCCGTTGTGGTCGAGGTTCGAGGAGATTATCGTTTTTTTGCCGTTTACGATACGGAGATCGATAAGGCTTGTTAATGCCGAAATGCTGTACTGCGTGATAAATTCGGCGCCGAGGTCGTCGATTATCAGAAGACTGCAGGATTCGTATTTTTTGCGCTCCGAAACGTCGGCACGGTTGAATCTTACCGCGTCGAGCGTATCGACTATCTGCTGTGCCGATTCGTAAATCACGCTAAAGCCTTTTTTCGATACGGTGTTCGCAATAGCGGCGGTAAGGTGGGTTTTTCCGAGCCCCGTTCCGCCATAGAAATAAAGTCCCGAAGCCTTGTCCTCGGGGAAGCCCTCGGCATACCTTTTACAGCCTGCGAGAATGCCTTCCATTTGCTCTCTTTCTCTGCCTTCGGAGTAATATTCGAGCGAAAAGCTTTCGAAGGTTTTATCGATAAGTCCGTGCGCGAGCGAGCTTTCTTGGTAATTTCCGCTTGCGAGCATTGCCTTAATGCACTTGCAGAGCTTCAATTCGCAATATCCGCCGTCGTTGCATTCCTTGCATTCGAACTTGGGAATATCGTAATCGGGCTCGTATCCGCAGGCGGCAAGCAAGCGAGCGCGTTCTTGGTTCAGCTTTTCGGATTCGGCACGCAGGTCTTCGATTTTTTCGCCGATAAGCGAGCGCATGGGAATATCGCGTAAAAGCTCGTCGATTTCTTTAACCCGCGGTATTCTTGTGTGAAGCTCGCTTCTGCGGTCGTCCGCTTCCTGCATTGCCGCTATTCTTTTTTCGGTTTTTATTCTCAATGCTTCGTTAAGCTTCATTGTGCGTCCTTTCAGTCGTCAAAGCCGCGGTTCAACGCCGCTTCTATAAATTCATCGCCTTCAAAGCTGCTTATCGTTCCCGCTTTGTTGCCGGTATCGTTATTGTTCACGTCATCGGGCGTTGTGAATCCGCTTTCGTGCCAGCGGCGGAGAATTCCGTTCATATAAACCATCGAAAGCTTGCCCGTGGAATCGATGGTTTTTTCGTATGCGAGCTCGACCATTTCAAAAGAAAAGCCCCAATCGCCGAACCAGCAGTCGCAGAACTTTTGCTCCTTTGAGGTAAGCGCTCTGTCGCCCATACCGCAAAGCTTGCGAAGCTTTCCGATATTGCTGTTAATAAGCTCTCGGCGGGCAAGATATTTTTCGAATTTATCGTAGCTGTCGATACCGTCCTCGTAAAGCGCGACGGCTTTTTTATATATGTACTGCGTGTTTTTCTTGCCCATCGAGCAGCAAAGCTCGATGATTCCGCAAATCACCTCGGCGGGAATACCGCAGAAATCGTAAAGATAATAAAGCGCGCTGTAATCGTTTTTGGTGAGCTGCTTTTGCATATTCTGCTCGGCAACGCGGCAGACAAGCTTAAAGCCTTCGTTGCCCTCGATAGCGTTCGAAAGCGTTTCGCTGTCGTAGTTGCGGTAAGAGCTCGTATCGTTCGCCGCTTTTTTCTTGCCCGCGCTTTCCTTGAATATGCCCGCGCCGCGCCAGAAGGCGATAGCGGCTTCGACCTGCGCGACGGTAATGCCTATATCGCGTGCCGCATCGGGAACGCTGATTTCGGGGTCGGCAAAAAAGCAGAGAAGGGTTTTAAGCTCCTCGGCAGATGCGTTTTTTATATGGGGAAGTACTTCCTTCGGTAAAATAATAAGGCTTTCGGCAGGTGTGGTTATTGCCATTTTATACCTCTTACGATCTTATAATACTTACATCGGGCGAAACCGAAAGCAGTAATCTGCTTTTTTCGGCAAGGTTGCCGTGGATTTCCACCGAATAATCTATATCTATTCTTCCGCCGTCGTTTGTGAGCGAGTTTTCGATACGCTTTGTGCGTACGTTTATCTGGAACGGCGTGAATCCCGTATTGCAGATACAGGTAAGCGATTTTCCTTCCATAAACACCATATGGGTGTTTATCTGACCGACACGGTTAATGTTTACCGTGCCGTCTTCATAGGTATCGATGGTGGTAAACATTTCCTGCGATTTTTCGCGGAATTCGATATGATATCCGTTTTTGGTTTTTTTCATCACGCCCGAAACGAAATAGTTTTCCACCTCTTCGGGAACGCTCTGCTTTTTTGCGTCGGTTCCCAATTTTTCGCGGCGTATGCGTATATCTACGGGAATTTTCATTTTTATTCCTTTAAAAATTTTCTATATCTGTGTGCACTGCGTTTATTTTCGCGTCGCTCTGCATAAAAGCGCCCGCGTTCTGCGAAAACAGCTCTTCGCCGCCGCTCGTAAAGAACGAAACGCTTCCGCCGTTTTCGTTTGCAAGCCCGTTTTCGTTAATAAGCGTGCTCAGCTCGTATGCCGCCGCCGCGCCCGAGCTTACAAGCTCGGATTCGGGCAGATACTTTTGAATAACCTCTGAAAGCAGGGGGTAATGGGTACAGCCGAGTATGACCGCCGCGGGCTTTTTCGGTGCGATGTCCGAAAGATATTCCGAAACGATTGCGTTTGTCGCCGCATCGTCCTTTGTTGCGTGCCAGCTTTCGACCAACGGCACGAACATCGGGCAGGCGCGGCTGAAGATTTCGGTTACGCCGAATTCCTTAAGTGCGGCTTCATAAGCGCCGCTGTTGATCGTTGCGCTCGTTCCGAGCACGGCAACGGTGCCGTTTCCGCTTTTTGCAAGCTCGGCAGCCCTTTTCGCCGCCGCTTCGATAACGCCGACAACCGCAACTCCCGCTTCTTCGGCAACGTCACGCAGGCAGTTCGAGCTTACCGTGCCGCAGGCAACGAGTATCGCCTTTACCTTGCGCGAAAGGAGAAAACGGGTGTCCTGAAGCGCGAATTTTTTTATTATTTCGGGGGATTTGGTACCGTAGGGAATACGTGCGTTGTCACCGAAATAGATTATATCCTCGTTCGGCATAAGGCGCTTGAGCTCGCTTAATGCGGTGAGTCCGCCCAAGCCCGAATCGAAAACGCCTATCGGAAGAGAATTCAAATCAACGCTCATTCTTCGCACCCCTCGGCAAGAAGCAGAAGCTTTGTAATAAGGTCGGAATAGCTTATTCCGACACAAGCCATCATTTTCGGATACATGCTTATGGGGGTAAAGCCGGGGATGGTATTTATTTCGTTAAGAAACGCGCCGTTTTCGGTAAGGAAGAAGTCTACTCTCGAAAGTCCGCTGCAGCCGAGCGCGGTATAGACCTTTACCGCAAGAGAACGGATTTCCTCTGCCGTTGCTTCGTCGATGGGGGCGGGAGCAAGACATTCGGATTTATCGTTGATATATTTGGTTTCGTAATCGTAAAAATCGGAATTGGGCTTTATTTCGCCGCAGACAGACGCGAAGGGCTTTTCGTTTCCGCAAACAGCCACCTCGATTTCGCGTCCTACCGTGTTCGGCTCGACAAGAAGCTTTTTATCGTGCTCAAACGCAAGCGAAATGCCGTTTAAAAGCTCGTTTCTGTCCTTTGCCTTCGTTATGCCGACAGAGCTGCCCGCGTTTGCGGGCTTTACGAACACGGGATAGCCGTATTTTTGTTCGCTTTCTTCGATAAGCGCGCCGAGTTCGCAGGTGCGGTAAGCCGAAATAAAGGGAACAACGGGAATACCTGCCGCAGAGCAGATCGTTTTGGTTGCGGCTTTGTCCATAGAAACCGCCGATGCATAGGTGTTACAGCCGACGTAGGGAATGCCCGCAAGCTCCAAAAGTCCCTGCATCGTGCCGTCTTCGCCGTTTTTGCCGTGAAGCACGGGGAAGGCAATATCGATACGGATTATTTCAAAGCTGCCGGTTGCACCGTCGAGCGCAAGAAGACCGTGGTGCGCCTTGCAGGGCGAAATAACGGCGGGGGTAAGAAGCGCGCGCTTTTCCTGCCAAATATGGTTACGCATATCGTCGGTGCTTCCCTTGAATATCCACCATTTGCCGTCCTTTGTAATACCGACAAGCAGAGCTTCGAAAAGCTCTTTATTAAGATTTTCGGCAACGTTTGCCGCGGAAACACAGCTTACCTCGTATTCCGAGGATTCGCCGCCGAAGATTATTGCAACAGTTTTTTTCATAAAAAACGCCTCTTTTCGTTATTATAGGACAAGCATATTATAAAGAGTCCACATAAGGGGGATTGTAAAAATACAGATAAGGCTTGTCGAAAGGACGATATCCGCCGCGGTTCTTCCGTCGCCGCCGTGGGTTTCGGCAAGTCCTTGTATCATCGTTGCGGCGGGACAGCAGGCGAGAATAAACGCCGAGGTCCTTACCGTTTCGCTCACGGGGATGAGCGAGAATATAAGCCCGATAACTATCGGGGAAATAATAAGCTTTGCGAACGCCGCGATATAAATGCGGTAGTTCGAAAAAATTCCCGCAAGGCTTTTCGTCGCAAGACGCATTCCGAGCACGGTCATACATACAACGGTCGACATTCTGCCCAGCGTTTCGATATATTCCGCGGGAAGCTCGGGGAATTTAACTTCGAATGCGAACAAAGCAAACGAAATCGCAAAGGTTATAACCGAGGGGTTGATAAATACAGCCCTGAGCTTTATGTACTTTTTGTCGCCCGTCATCATTAAAAGTCCTACCGTCCAGCCGAGCACGTTCATGGCGATCGAAAACGCGGCGGAATAGACTCTTACCTCGGGCACTCCGGGAATAAGGTATTCAAGCAGAGGCACACCGAAAAATCCGACGTTGCCGCAGGCACCTGCGACAGCGCATACCCGATGCGCGAAATCCTTTTTGATCCTTTTGTTGAAAACGGCGTAATAAAGGAAGATTATTGCGACCTGACCGACAAGCGTTACCGCAAAGAATATCCAAAGCTCCTTTATCAGCTGAGGCGTGCTTTCTACCGAGCTCAAGGTATAGAGCGAAAGCGCGGGCTGGCAGACGTAGAGCAAAAACTTTGCGAACGCTTTTATCGAATCCTCGCCCAATGCCTTGACCTTAACAAGAATATAGGCGGGAACGCCGTATGCGATCATCATAAGGACCTTTAATGCGGTTATTCCAAACATTTCAAAAAATCCTTATTTGGGCTTTACAATTTCATCGACAACGCCGTATGCGAGCGCATCCTCTGCGAACATCCAGTTGTCGCGTTCGGTATCGCGTGCGATTTCTTCGACAGGTCTGCCGATATTTTGCGAAAGAATACGGTTGATTCTGTCTTTGGTGCGGCGCGCGAAGTTCGCGGCGATAACCACGTCGGAGGCCTGACCGCCCGCGGTGCCGATTACCTGATGAAGCATTACTTCGCTGTTTTCGAGCGCATAACGCTTGCCCTTGGTACCAGCGGCGAGAAGAAACGCGCCCATACTGCACGCAGAGCCGACACAAACCGTCGAAACGTCACACTTGATGCTCTTCATCGTATCGTATATCGCAAAGCCCGCCGAAACGCTTCCGCCGGGGGAGTTGATATAAATCGTAATATCCTTTTCGGGATCCTGCGCTTCGAGGAACAAAAGCTGTCCCACGATACTGCAGGCAAGATCGTCGTTTATTTCGTTGAAAAGAAGAATTATTCTGTCTTTAAGCAGACGCGAAAAAAGGTCGTAGCCCTGCTGTCGTCCGCCCTCGTTATCGATAAAAGTAGGGTTGGCTATCATAGCTGCCTCCAAAATTGTATAGTAAACTAATTTTAACATAAATAAATCCGCTTTTCAATAGCAATTTGTGCCGTTGTTTGTATATTTATTTGACATATTGGCGATAAAGGGTTATAATCTGTTTAACAAGGTTCGTTTAAGGAGGCGGAATTATGCAGAAAACACCCAAGCTTTTAGCACCTGCGGGCAGTATGGCGGCATTAAAGGCGGCGATCGACGCGGGCGCGGACGAGGTTTATTTGGGCGGAAGCGCGTTCAATGCGCGCATAAATGCTTCGAACTTCGATAACGACGCGCTTATAAAGGCAGGCAGGCTTTGCAAAAGCGCAAACGTCGGCATGCATATAACGCTCAATACTCTAATTTATGATAAAGAATTCAAAAGCGTGCTCGAATACGTCGATTTTCTCGCGAACGAGGTAGAGCCCGATGCGCTTATCGTTCAGGATCTCGGCTTGGTGAGCGCGATAAGGCAGAATTTTCCGGGCATTGCGCTCCACGCGAGCACGCAGATGAGAATACATTCCTATCTCGATGCCGAGTATTTAAAAAGGCTCGGCTTTACCCGCGCCGTGCTTGCGCGCGAGCTTCCGAAGGAGGATATAAAGAAATTTGCCGAAACCGGCTTGGAAACCGAAATTTTCGTTCACGGTGCGATATGCATAAGCGAAAGCGGCGGGTGCCTGATGAGCTCGGTGATCGGCAACCGAAGCGGCAACCGCGGCGAATGTGCACAGCCCTGCCGCCTGCCCTATAAGAGCGAAAACCGTTATCCGCTTTCGGTAAAGGATATGTGTCTTGCCTCGCATATTACCGAAATTGCCGATTGCGGTGTGAAAAGCCTTAAAATCGAGGGCAGAATGAAGGCGCCCGATTACGTCGGTGCCGTTGTTTCGGTTTACCGCAGATTGCTCGATGAAGGGCGCAACGCCACGGGCGAGGAGCTTAAATATCTCGCAAGCGTATTTTCACGCTCGGGCTTTACCGACGGCTATTTCACGTCGCGCATAAGCCGCGATATGTTCGGTATCCGACGCGAAGAGGATAAGCAAAAAAGCGAAAGAATAAGCTACCGCGCACAAAAGGCGGAAAAGCGTGCAGAGCGCGAGCTTGTAGCCGTGCCCGAATGTGCTTTGCCGATAAGGGACGAGCAAAAAACGCTTCACCCCGCGCGGCAAAAGGGCTTTGTACTTCGCTTCGAGGGAAGATTGCCGAGCGCGGAATTGCTCGAAAAATATTCAGAGCACGCCGCGAGAATCGATATTCCGCTTAACGCCTGCACCGATAAACGCTTTTTGCCCTATGCCGAAAAAATTTCGGCAATAATACCGCGCTCGCTGTTTTTAAAAGAGCTCGAATCGGCAAAAAAGCAAATCGCGGCGGCAAAGGAAGCGGGTGTAAAGAACGCAACCGTTTCCTCGCTTAACCATTTAACGCTTTGCGAGGGAATGTATCTTCACGGCGATTACGCGTTCAACGCCTTTAACCGCGAAACGCTTTCACTGCTCGAAAATTATTCGCTTTCTTCGGTTATGCTTTCGCCCGAAACCGACGGCAAATTTGCCCGCGGAAGCAGGTGCGCGCTTGAATATATCGGCTACGGCAGAACCCCGCTTATGTATACCCGAACCTGCGTTATTGCGAATATAAACGGCTGCAAGCACAAGGAAAAATGTTATTCGAGCCTTGTTGACCGCACGGGCGCGTCGTTCCCCGTAATAAGCGGACACAGCCATACGAATACAATTTATAACTCGCTTCCGACCTACCGTCTTGATAAAAAAAGCGAGCTCAAAAAAGCGGGCGTCGGTCTGCTTACTCTGCTTTTCACAACCGAAACCGAAAAGCAGATTTGCGAAATCATCGACCTTGCCCTCTCGGGCGAGAAGCCGAAATTCGAATATACCAGAAGATAGAGAATTACCGTTAAGATTCACAAACGGTATTAAGCATTGATTTATAACGCTATTTGCGCATTCGCACAAATAGCGTTATTGCTTTTTGGCGGTATTGATGAAAATTTTTTTTAAAAATTTTATAGACAAATATTCGGTTTGCGACATTTATATATTGAACGGATCAAACGTTGGTTTTTTAAAAACAAACGCCTCAAAGCACCGAGCGCGCCGCGCCGATGCGCAAATCGCTGTTTTTCGCAAAACACCGAAAAACACTTCTTGACGCAAACCAAACGGCATAATAAAACAAACTGTTCGGAGCTTATCAAAAAAATAAAAAAATTTTTTTCGTAATTATGTGACAAACCCGCGTAAAAATTCGTCTATATATACGCAACGAGGATTTTGCAGAAAAAACAACGAATCAAGGGAGGAAATCATTATGAAAAAGATATTATTTCTTTTTATTGCGGTCTTAACAAGTGTTTTATTCTTTAATTCATGCGGCATTGATGACACGGCGGCGGTTTATTCCGAAAGCGATATGCAAGAATCTTCTACGGAAATATCCGAAGCTTCAACAGAAACGTCGGAGCCACCTGCAGATATAGAGATCGAAGGTGCGCCAAATATTAATTTATCAACCGTTACCGATGTGTTCATCGAACGCAGTGCCGCAATCAACGGGTTCGAGAACTTAGCGTTTTACAGCGAATACGGCGAAGTCAAGTACGTTCTATCGCAGAATGACAACGGGGAATTTGGAACGTATGCATTAAAGGATGGCAAGAAAACGGCGTTTTATCCGAATGCTTATAACGTATACTGTTACAACGGCGTTACGTATGGTGTGGTTGCGGCAGGGCACAACGAATGCTATTACAGTCTTTTGCGCGACGATGCTTCACACGAAAAGCTTTTCGAATGTGAAAACGTTTATTATATCGGCGATAAGATATATTACTACGATATAAAGCAAGATGGCGATGATAAAGATAGCACGGTCTGTCTTTTCCGAGCAAACGTTGATGGAAGCGATATAGAAGTAGTCGCAGCCGATATTTATGACTGGCCGGTTCAACCTAACGTTATAAAATATAACGACTATGTATTTTTTACGGAGTTTAACGGAGGTATCAGCGTTGTAGCACCGAGCGGCGAGAAGGCTTCGTTGGTCGAGGAGGCATCGTCGTTAAGAAGACTTCACATTGTTAATGACGGTTTCGTGTATTATTCGGAATGCAACAGCAGTTACGGTTTTTCGGGCAAATTGGATGCGACACATACTCTTTGGAGAGTACGCATTGACGGAACCGACCGCGAACGTTTGTTGACGAAGAAATCGAATTCGTTTGAGTTTGATGTTGCTATTTATAACGAACGCTTTGTTTTGTTTTCGTCTGACACGATATATTCGTTTGATGCTAATTTGAACATAATCGAAACGTATGATTTTGACAAGCTTGAAGCAACCGCCGAAATATCGCAAATTATCATAAAAAACGGCAACGTTATTTTCGCAATGCGAAATCAGGACGAGAAAAAACAAGAATATGTTGTCTATAATTCCAACGGCGAAATCGTATTTGAGTATTAAAGACATTATATAAAAATTCGTCTGTATATACGCAACGAGGATTTTGCAGAAAAAACAACGAAGCAAGGGAGGAAATTATTATGAAAAAGATATTGTGTTTAACGATAGCACTTTTGATGCTGTTATCGGTAGCGTGTACCGAAGCAGGTGTTGGCGAAAGCAGTTTGGCTGCCGATGAATCGATAACCGACACCTCCAAAGATACAAGCGGTTCCGTTTCTTCCAAACCCGAAAGCTCAAAACCCGAAAGTTCAAAACCCGAAAGCTCCGAAACGGAAAGCTCTGTTTCGCAAGAAACATCCGACGAATCTTCCGAACCGTCATATGTTTTCAAACCTACAAACGAAGCGAATGGATGCCTGATATGTGACCATGGTGCAATTTTCGGACGTAATTGGTTTCACTATTTCGAAGAGCCGATTGTAGGTATTTATACCGAAACACAAACAATCGAAGACGGGTTAAAAACAGGCGTCGTTCCGATGACTCCGGACGAGCTTGATGCGTGGTTATTTTCAGAAACACCCGATGAATACAAATTTGAATGTAACGTTCCAAATCCGGATGCAAGCACGGATGAAGGATGGTACGATGTCTATAAAAAAGCGTACAAAGACAAAAACGTCGTTATGTTTCTCAGACAATTTAATGCCGACAGAGAAAAACTAGAAGAACTTTATTATACAAGAGCTTTTTACAGTATGTATCACGATTTCGACGTGCTTTTTGATTGGGATTATCAGGATGCTTGTAATTGGTATCTTGATTATTACAACAAATACAGAGAGATTTTGGAAGCCAAGACTGTTCTCGGTACAGTGAAACTTGTATTGGTAAATCGTTATATGAAAAAGGGAGAAGATAGGAACGTATCTACTGCACGGTTGATATATGAAAAAAATATTCCGAGAGATGAAGTTGAGGAGCTGATAGAGCAGTACTTGACTTACTATAAGAGCCACAACGAAAAGCTTCACACAGGCGAGGTTGTAATAAGCTATAAGCTCGACGACGTGTATAACCAAAGCGAAGAGTTTATGGAATTGCTCGAGAAGGCCGAAAACGGCGAAATTTATCCGGTTGAAGTTGACGAGTGGTTTTTCGAGGTTCAATACAACGCCAAATAACACCGCAAAGCCGAAATTCGAATATACGAGAAGATGAAAAAAGCGTTGTTGCCAAATCGGTAACAACGCGTTTTTTTATTCGACTGTCGGGAGCACGAGCTTTATTGCCTTGGGGAGAATTTTTATTGTCGGGTTTTTCATCGGGCAGACCTCGCCGTCGAGGTTGAGGTTGATTATATCTTCCGAAAGGAATTGCATCGTTTTGCACTGCGAATACGAGGTAATATCCTTATATTCATCGATATGCCTGCCCTCACGGAATTTGCCGACAAGCGAAAGCAGACGGGTTTTCGAAACCGTTTTAATGCGTATAAAATCGATCAGACCGTCGCTTATATCCGAATAGGGCGATGCCTTGAAGCCGCCGCCGTAATATTTGCCGTTTGCGGCGATAGCGAAAAGATAAGGACCTTCGCTTTTGCCGTATTTTTCGCCGTCTACCTTGAGTGCGAAATAATTTTTCGTGTCGGTAAACACACACTTTACAAGCGAAAGATTATAAGCCATACTGCCGCTTACAAAGGGCAGCTTTTTGAATTTTTCCTGCCCGAATGCGACCGCCGCATCGAAGCCCGCCGAGATAATATTAAGGCTTACGCGCTCGTTATTTTCGACATCCTTTGCCAAAAGCAGATCGATTTCGACAATATTGCCGTAAACAAGTCCTTTTATATTGCGGAAATGCTCGGGCGGAATATCCAGACTTTTTATAAAATCGTTGCCCGAGCCGACGGGAACAACGGCTATCGCGCAGTTTGCACTGCCCGAACGGTAAACGCCGTTTACGACCTCGTAAAGCGTGCCGTCGCCGCCGCAGGCATAAACGCGCACAAAATCCTCGCTGTGCTCGCGCAGATAGCGTTCGGTTTCGTTTTCGGCGGCGCCTTTACCGTCGGTGACGAAAATATCGTACGGGTCGGTTATTTTCAGCTTTTCGATAACCGCGCGGATTCGTTCGGTGCGGTTTTTCGTGCCTGCCGCGGGGTTAAGTATAAATAAATGTCTGTTCATCGGTTATTCTCCGATAATAATTGGATTTTTCGGGGTGTCTGCGGGAGAGGGGATCGGTTCGGCAAGACAAAGAATATCCTCGATCCGTTTTGCGAAAAGGTATGCGTTTTTGGTTTCTTCGCCGAGCGCGGTTGCGCGCGCGGGCTTGTTTACAATATCGGTCACGCCGTTCTTTTTTGCCGATTTAAGTATCGTGCGCCCGTTTTCGTTGGCGGCAAGCACCGCGGTATAGGGTGGGGGCGCGGTAACATTTTTTGCCGTAATGCCGAACGTCAGCGCGTTTATTGCGCGGCGAACTCTTGCGGCGGTGTAATTTTTATCGGTGCAATCGGAAACAATATCCTTTACCGAGCTGTGCTTTTGTGCGGAACGCAAAATTTTGCGTGCAAGGTCGTTCGGCAGGGCGTAAAGTCCGAAAAAATCGTCGCCTTCATATACCGTCTGTCTTAATTTTCCGATAAAAAACGAATCGAGCCTGCTTTCGTCCCGCGGGAAGAGTCTGCCGCTTTCACGCGTGAGCACCGCTTTGCTTTCTTCGGGAAGCATGGCGAGCATTTCGTTTGCTTCGCCTTTTTGGCGGATTTGCGAGGAAGAAGCGAATTCCTGCGCGCGCTTTACCGCGAACGGAGAAATATCGGTGCCTTTCAACGCCGAAAGATATTCAAGCGCAAGAATGTTGTTCGGCTTTTTTACCGCTTCGGCGTGAATCGGTCCGAATTTTTGCTTTATCGCTTCGGTGAACGCCTGCGGATAGGAAAGGCTTTTGTTTTCTGCAAGGATTTCGTTTATGCGCTGTGAAAATTCTTCGCTTTCGGTATAGCCGTTTATTTCGCAAAGAAGCTCCAAGCCGTCCTCTGCGCCGAACGCAAGGTGGGTTACGCCCAGAGAAGCCGCAATATGCACTCCCGCTTTCGCGAAATCGCGCGCGGACGAACAGCACCACGGAATAGGGAGCTCGACAACAAGGTCGGCACCGCTTTTCAACGCCGTTTCCGCACGCAGATATTTATCGGCAACGGCGACCGAACCGCGCTGAACGATGTTGCCGCTCATAATGCAGACAACGCGTTCGAACCCGGCTTTCAGTAAATCCATCTGGTGCTTGTGCCCGAAATGAAAGGGATTGTATTCACATATAACGGCAACAGTGTGTTTTTGCTTCATTTTCACCTAAAAATCACTTGCAATTCATCTTTAAAGGTAGTATAATGAAAAAAATATAAATTGTCAAGTTAAGGAGTAATTATGTATATTCTTGTAGTTAACGCAGGCAGTTCTTCTTTAAAATATCAGCTTTTCGATATGGACACCCAAGAGGTTGCCGCAAAGGGTCTTTGCGAACGCATCGGTATCGACGGTAAGCTTACCCATACCTCGACCGGCAAGGAAAAGATCCAGAAGGATATCGATATGCCCACCCACGCACAAGCGGTCGCCGCTTTGGTTGAATCGCTTACCGATAAAGAGCACGGCTGTATTTCCGATATGGCGGAAATTTCGGCTGTCGGTCACCGTATAGTCCACGGCGGTCCCTGGCTTATTAAGAGCGTGCTCGTAAACGATGAAGTTATCGCCGATCTCGAAAAATGCCGCGATCTCGCACCGCTTCACACCGTTCCTCACCTTTTGGGTATCCGCGGCTGTCTTGAAGTTATGCCCGCTACCCCGCAGGTTTTGGTTATCGATACCGCATTCCACCAGACAATGCCCGCAGAAGCATATACCTACCCCATTAACTATGAGGTTGCACAGAAGCACAATATCCGCCGTTACGGCTTCCACGGTACCTCGCACCGCTACGTTTCGGGCAAGGCTATCGAAATGCTCGGCAACCCCAATGCAAAGATCGTAACCTGCCACCTCGGCAACGGCTCTTCTATCACCGCTGTCGATGCAGGCAAGTGTATCGATACCTCGATGGGCTTTACCCCTCTCGAAGGCGTTATTATGGGCTCGCGTTGCGGCGCGATCGACCCCGCTGTCGTTCCCTTTGTTATGGAAAAGGAAAATATTCCCGTTTCGGAAATGGGCAACTGGATGAACAAGCAGTGCGGCTTCCTCGGTGTTTCGGGCGTTTCGAGCGACCTTCGTGAAATCACCGCGGCTATCGATTCCGGCAACAAGCGTGCAGAGCTCGCTTACAATATCCTTGCATACCAGATAAAGAAATATATCGGCTCCTACACCGCGGCTATGAACGGACTTGACTGTGTAGTATTTACCGCAGGTGTCGGCGAAAACGATGCAAGACTCCGCGCACTCGCGCTCGAAAATATGGATTACTACGGAATCAAGATCGATCCCGAAAAGAACAACACCCGCGGAACAGTCGATATTACAGCCGCAGATTCGAAGGTAAAGGTATTGGTAATCCCCACCAACGAAGAGCTTGTTATCGCTTCCGATACAATGAAGATCGTTTCCGAGCTCAACTGATATGCCCGAAGGCAAGAGTAATTCCGCTTCGGGCCACCGTAAGCGTTTAAAAGAAAGGCTCATTTCGTCGGGTGCGGCAAATATGTCGGATACCGATATTCTCGAAATGCTTTTGTTTTACGCTCTGCCGCGCAGGGATTGCCGCGGTATTGCCGAAGCGCTTGTTCAAAAATACGGCACTCTCGAATCGGTACTGACCGCCGACCCGAGCGAGCTTAAGGATTTCAAATACCTCAAGGGCAGTGCAGAGGTGCTTTTCGCCCTGCTTGACGAGGTTATCAGGCGCGCCTCGATTATCGAGGGCGACCGCAGTATGCTCGACGGAAACAGGCTTAAAAGCTATCTTATCGAGCTCTTCCGCGATAAAGAAGCGGAAACCGTCTATGCACTTTATTTTGCGGAGGACGGCAGTTATCTCGGTAAGCAGGTCATACACAGAGGCAATATAAGCAGTGCGAGGTTTTCGTTACGCACGGTAACAGAGGGCGTTATCCGTATCGGCGGAAAATCGGTCGTGCTCGCACATAACCACCCGAGCGATATGCTTGTCCCCTCGGGCGACGATATTATTTCGACAAAGCGTATCGCGGCTCACCTTGCCGCAAACGATATCGACCTTATCGATCACTATATCGTCGGCACCGACGACGCGGTAAGTATTTTCAAAGCAAAATAAAAAAAGAAGGACTGTTTCGGTTTTCCGTAAACAGTCCTTTTTTATCGTTATCTTTCCACAACAACGATTACGCCCTCGCCGCAAAGACGGCTTTCGGGGCAGGTAAGTATATCTGCTTTAATGTATTCCTCGATAATATCCGAGCCCAAACTTATAGATGCAATAAGCGACGAATAGGTAAGGAATTCGTTTTCGAGATGCTTCGGCAGATGCGATTTGATGAATTCCGCAAGCTCTTTCGCAATATCCTCTGCGGCGTCGTCGAGCTCGTCGCAGATCTGCAAAAGGCTGTAAAAGGCGCGTTCGTCCTTTCGTTCAAACACGAGCACGTTCGGCTCGATCGTATCGCCGTTTTTGCGGATATATCCGCATTCAATAGCCTTTGCGGCGGTTTCCTTTTCGGCTTCGGTAAGCAAATCTGTTTTCAAGCCGCCGATCGAGCGGAGCAAAAGCAAAATCTGGGGGTCTGTGCCGATATTGTGTCCGCAATGGAAGTGAGCATCAAGACGGGGTCCGTACATATTCGACATAAAAACGCGCTTATATCCGCAGATCTCGCTCGTTTCGATACCGTCGCAGCCGTAGGACGATATTCCGGGGCTGTTTTCGGCAGGTGACGCTATTACCGCTTGAGTATAGGGGCGTGAAGCGGGGGTGATGTCGGCAAAATATTTCGTTGTAAGAAGTCGTTCAACTCTATTGAGTATCTGCCACGAGGAGCGGTTGATGAGATCCCAAAGAATAAATTTTGTGTCGGTTTGCTTGCTTAAAAAGGGGAAGGAAAGTATTTTTTCCTTGTTTTCGGTAATGCGGCTTTTTACAACCTCTGCCGCTTTGAGAAGATGGCGCGCGAATATTTTTTGCGATTCGGCGGCTTCGCTGTAATCGGCTACGATAACGTTTGCTATGTATTTGCCGTTTTCAAGCCTGCGTACCATACCGTATTCGCCGTTCATGCCGCGGCACTGAATTTCAAGCTCTTCTTCGACAAACAGCATCGGAACGCAAAGCTCCTCTGAAAGCTCGCGCGCGGTTTTTGCCTTGTCCTTTAAAAGATAAACAAGGCTTTTCGAAAAGGTTCTTTGTGTAACGACGCTCGGCTGGTTGCCTACGGGGTTGCCCGTGCCGACAAAATAAAAGGATATGGGTTTAAGCGATAAATTCTTGTTTTCCATATTGTTGACCTCTTTTCTGACTGTGTTTCTTGCGGAAAACAAACGCTGTTTTACGGTGTTTTCGGGGATTCCGAGCTTGGCGGCTATGTCCTTTACCTTCATTTCGTCGAGATAAAACATAACCATAACGTCGCGGTATTCCTTCGAAAGAAAGGCGATTACGCGGTAGATGCGCTTTAATTGGTGCGCCGTTTCGTCGGAATCGATAATTTCCTCGATATCGTTCCTTTCGGAAGCAAAATCAAGCTCTCCGTTTTCGATACTGACCGTTTTTGCCGCTTTACTGCGCCTTTCGCAGAAGTCGGCGTAAACTCTCCGCGCGACAGTCCATACGAAAGCATAGAAGTTTTCGATACGGTCTTGCTTTTTAACGGCGGTAAGCAGTGCGAGCACGATATCCGAGCAAAGCTCTTCCGCTTCGTAGCCCGTACTGCAACGCGAATAGGCAAAGCCGTAAAGCTTATCCAAAAACTCCTTCTCGCCTATTACTTTAAGCATTTCGTTTGTTTCCATAGCGTTTTCCTGTTTTTGTTACGTGAATTCACTCTACACCCATATAGTCGGTCAAGGTCTTTAAAGGTTAGCGGGATTTTGTAAAAGTTTTTTTAAGAGAGCGAGAGAGAGCTTTTT
>JAZTXJ010000013.1:0-1563 GCA_045636285.1 Eubacteriales bacterium | reverse complement strand
GTTAAGATGGGCGACGAAGTTGAAATCGTTGGTATCACCGAAACTTCCAAGACCACCGTTACCGGTATCGAAATGTTCCGTAAGCTTCTCGACTCTGCAGAAGCAGGCGACAACATCGGTGCACTCCTCCGTGGCGTTAAGAAGACCGACATCGAAAGAGGTCAGGTTCTTGCTAAGCCCGGCTCCATCAACCCCCACACCAAGTTCGTTGGTCAGGTTTACGTTCTTACCGAAAAGGAAGGCGGCCGTCATAAGCCCTTCTTCCCCGGTTACAGACCTCAGTTCTACTTCAGAACTACCGACGTTACCGGTATCATCAATCTTCCCGAAGGCGTTGAAATGTGCCGTCCCGGCGACAACGTTGACATGAAGGTTGAACTCATCGCTCCTATCGCTATTGAAAAGGGTCTCCGCTTCGCTATCCGTGAAGGCGGCAGAACCGTTGGTTCGGGCGTTGTTATCGACATCGAAGGCTAATTCGATCTCGTAAATTAACAAGTCAATTTTGTTGAAGAAAGACGGCGTTTATCGCCGTCTTTCCTTTCTTTTGGAGTTGTATTATGCTGTCTTTTCGTCCTATCGAGAGCAAAGATATAGATTTAATACGAAAATTCACCGCACAAAGCGGCTTGCAAAGCTGTGATTTCACGCTTTGTGGGATCTACCTTTGGGGCGTTTATTATAAATACGAAATCTGTGTTTATAAAAATACGCTGTTCGTTAAGGGTGTGGACGAATCGGGAAGAGCCGCTTTTGCTTTGCCGATCGGCGAAATGGAACGCTCGGAGTCGATAAAGACCGTTTGCGATTATTGCAAATTGCATAAAATCGAACCGCGTTTTTCGTTCGTGCCGAAGTGTGCGCTGGATTCGTTTGTCGGCGGCAACGCGCTTAAATTAGAGGGCTGGTCGGATTATATTTACGATGCCGAGAGCCTGAAAACCCTTGCGGGCAAAAAGCTCCATAAGAAAAAGAATCGATTCAATAAATTCGAAAAAACCTATAAAAACCGCCGTTTTTTAAGCGTAAATAGCGAAAATCTTTGCCGCTTGGCTGATTTTTACCAAAGGTTCAAGCAGGAAAACCCGCCCGATAGCGAACGGCTTTCGGCAGAGGAGGCGATAATCGCACGAATATTTGACGAGTTCGAAAATCTATCGCTGAACTGCGGAATGCTCGAGGTCGATGGAGAAATCGTCGGCTTCGCAATCGGCGAAAGGGTAGGCGATACGCTTTACGTTCATTTCGAAAAGGCGCTTCGCTCGTACGATGGCGCGTTCGAGGCGGTGAACTGCCTTTTTGTGCGCGAGTTCGCAAACGGTGCCCGCTTTGTCGATCGCGAGGAGGATATGAACGACCTCGGTCTGCGTCAGGCAAAGGCGGCGTATAACCCGATGTATTTTGTCGATAAATACGTTGTACTTATACCCGAACGATAAAGCAACCTCGGTTCTCGCCGCTTGGCGGTTCGGGCATAAAATCGTCTACGTTATGGTGGGTAAATACGAGCATCCACGAAAAGCTATCGTCGAAAACGTAAAGATCGTCGGGAAGTATAGGCTC
>JAZTXJ010000012.1:0-5248 GCA_045636285.1 Eubacteriales bacterium | reverse complement strand
CTTCGAGAAGCTCGCCAACACAGAGGATAACCTTAAGACCTGCTTCGAGAGCCGCGAGAACGCGCTTGTTAACGGTAACGTCGGTTTCGCCGAAGTACTGTCTGCGTTCGCTGTGGCCGATGATTACGTAGTTAACGCCGCAAGCAACGAGCATATCTGCAGAAATTTCGCCGGTGTATGCACCGCTCTTTTCCCAGTGGCAGTTTTCTGCGCCGATTTCGATAGGCGAGCCTGCTGCAGCCTTAACAGCCGCGTCGTTGTCAACGTAGGGAACGCAAGCGATAATGCCGCAACCCGAGGTATCCTTGCCTTCGAGCTCAGCCTTGATAGCATTGATAAGTTCAACAGCTTCCGCAGGGGTCTTGTTCATCTTCCAGTTACCTGCGATAATAGCTTTTCTGAATTCCTTGTTCATAATTTATTAATCCTTTTGTAATATATTGTTTATATACCTTAACATTTCGGCTATTGCCGAAATATATCACTCCGCGTAAGCGAAATACAATGAAAATCTTATAAAAATCCGCGACAAGTGCGTGGATTTTTATACCGCTGATGCCCGCGTGTTCGGACAAGCCGTTTTGACGGCGCGCACGGACACGGCGCAAGCGAACGGGCATCCAAAACCGACCGAAATGCTTGCATTTCGCGTCGAGAGCTTTAGCGATCGGTCATTGCCGCGATGCCGGGGAGTTCCTTGCCTTCGAGATATTCGAGCGAAGCGCCGCCGCCGGTAGAGATGTGGCTCATCTTGTCGCCGAAGCCGAGAATGTTAACTGCTGCCGCAGAGTCGCCGCCGCCGATAATGGTGGTAGCATCGGTTTCAGCAAGGGTCTTTGCAACTGCGGTAGTACCTTCTGCGAAGATGGGGTTTTCGAAAACGCCCATAGGACCGTTCCAAACAACAGTCTTTGCCTTCTTAACCTTGCTTGCATAAAGCTCGCGGGTTTTGGGACCGATGTCGAGAGATTCCATATCTGCGGGGATTTCATCGACAGAAACGGTTTTGGTTTCTACAACTGCATCGATAGGATTGGGGAATTCCTTGGTGATGGTGCAGTCAACGGGAAGAAGGATTTCAACGCCGTTTGCCTTTGCACGTTCAAGCATTTCCTTGCAGTAATCGAGCTTTTCGTTATCTACGAGCGAAAGACCTACTTCCTTGCCCTGTGCTTTGAGGAAGGTATAGGACATGCCGCCGCCGATAATGAGGCAGTCTGCTTTGGTGAGAAGGTTTTCGATAACAGCGAGCTTATCTGCAACCTTTGCGCCGCCGAGAATGGTAACGAAGGGGCGAACGGGGTTGTTAACGGCATCGCCGAGGAATTTGATTTCTTTTGCCATAAGGAAGCCGTTTGCGGATTCTTCAACGTAGGAAGCAACGCCAACGGTAGAGCAGTGTGCTCTGTGAGCCGCACCGAATGCATCGTTTACGAAGATGTCGCAGAGAGAAGCGAGCTCTTTGGAGAATACTTCGCCGTTCTTGGTTTCTTCTGCGCGGTAACGGGTGTTCTGGAGAAGAACAACATCGCCGTCTTCCATTTCGGCAACAGCCTTTTTAGCGTTTTCGCCTACAACACAGTCGTCAGCCGCGAAAACAACGTCTCTTTCGAGCTTTTCTGCAAGGCGTACTGCAACGGGAGCCAAAGAGTATTCGGGCTTGGGTTCACCCTTGGGCTTGCCGAGGTGCGAGCAAAGAATAACCTTTGCGCCCTGATCGAGAAGGTATTCAATAGTGGGAAGTGCGGCAACGATACGGTTTTCGTCGGTGATAACGCCGTTCTTCAAGGGAACGTTGAAATCGCAACGAACGAGTACGCGTTTACCTGCGACCTTGAGGTCTTCAACAGACTTTTTTGCGTTCATTTGGTTTTTCTCCTGACTTTTATTGAAATTTTTTGTTTTCGGTTAATGGAAATACATTCCAATTCAGCTTATTATATAACAAAA
This sequence comes from Eubacteriales bacterium, assembly GCA_045636285.1. GTDB lineage: Bacteria > Bacillota > Clostridia > Oscillospirales > CAG-382 > Coliplasma. Next base: position 3,298 of record JAZTXJ010000012.1, on the reverse strand, counting down.
ATCTTTGCAAATCAAGGGGTTTGCGGATTTTTTGCATTGAATTTGCGAATTACTTGAAGTTTTCCTCGCAATATTTATTAAACCCTGCTATCGTACGGCTTATCGAGCTTCCGACGGCGGAACCGAAATCGATATAATCGGATATTGCATCGGTCGTCGGGCGGCGGATTTCGCTTATAACGCTTCCGTAAACGTGCGCGAAATCGAAGGTTGCACTGTCGATAATCGTTTGAAGCATTACCGTTTCCGCGTTGTTGTTAAGATATTGTCCGATAAAGTGCGCGATATAAGCATCGTGCACGGTTACTCTGCCTGCGGCGCAGGTTGCCTGAATAACCGCCGAAACGAACGCTCTTCTCTTTTCGTCTGCGTTCTGCAATGTTCGCGGTGCCGAAAATACGCGCGCATCGGTGCTCGCAAGGCTGTAATATGCGCCCTGCTCCTCGCTGTGCTTGGGCATCGGAAGAATTCCGTATTCGCTTCCCTTTCCGCTTCCGTCACGCAACGCATAGAAATACGAAAGCTTATTATTGAAGAAAGCGAGCCTGCCCGATTCAAACGCGCTCATCGCATCGTTTGCATCAAGCGGGAATCTTCCGCGGGTATTATATGCTTTTACAAGGTTTTTGCATACGTCGGTGATATATTCCGCTGTGAGCGAAAGCGAAACGGGGTTTTTATAGGTGTTGTTCACGAGCTTTTCGCCGGTGGAAGCCCAAACAACGTAAGGATAGACGCCCTCGCCGTAATATGCGCCGAAGCCGAAGGTATCGGTCACAATATCCGAGGACGATTTATTATATACGTCGGGCGCGCTTGCCTTTGCCGTTTCGTGAAAGGCGTCCCAGGTCCATTTTCCTTGCATTACAAGGCTTTCGGGGTCCTTGCCCGCCGTTTCGTTAACGAGATTGCGGTTAAAGAAGGTAACGTAAAGCTCGTCGTAAATCTGCGCGGTCGGGTCGGGCAGAAGATAAAGCGTGCTGTTCGTTGCCAATACCTTTGCGTTGTTCGGGTCGAAATAGGCGTTCTCGATATTGAAATTCGGGAGCGTGTTCATATCGTAAAGAAATCCTGCCGTGGCAAGCTTTACGGTGTTTTTCGCCGAAAGGCAGATCATATCGCAATATTCGACACCCGATTCGAGCGCGGTCTTCAGGTTCTGTGTAATCTCGTTCGCACTTGCCTCGTAAACCGTGATTTCGGCACCGTATTTATCGAAAAGAAAGTCGTTGCGCTTGGCAACCGCCTTGCTTACCGAGCCCGATGCCGTTTCCTCGTTATAAAAAACGCTCTTTTCATCGGTTGCGATTGTGAACTTCTGCTTTATTACCTCGCCGTTTTCGTCGGTTTCGATCGAGGGAAGCTGATTTTCCAGCTGCTCGTAAATATTCTTCGATTCTTCCTCGGGCGCAGACGATTCGAGATATTCGACGTTTTCACACCCTACCGCAAGGACGACCGTTAATATTAAGAGCAGTATTGCAATTATTTTTTTCAAAAACATTCTCCGTTCGATTGTTTCACGTGAAACGTTGCCGTTTTGTTTCACGTGAAACATATTTATTAATTTCGGTTTGCGGGCTTTACAAGAGCCGCTTCGCTTTCGGTGCCAAGCGCGATAACCTCGAAGCTATCGAGCGTGCCTGCCGTAAAGCTGTAATCCTTTGCAATATCGGAGGGTACGACAGCCTTTGCGCCGCAACACAAAAGCACGGGTACTGCACCGCTTTCGTCGCGCAGAAGCGGGAATCCTTCGAAGGTCTTTTTGCTGTTGTATTCGATATAGCTTGCGGCACTCAGGTTATAAAACCTGCGCTTTGTTTCATAAACGTATTTTTCGGCATTGTTCGCTTCGACCGTCGCGGCGGCAATAATAGCGCGCTGACGGTTGAGGTTGATATTCTTCGGGTCGTTCGATGCCGCAATGCTTGCCTTTATCGCACGGTGCGCGAGAAGGTCGGTATATCTCGTTGCAGGGCGGACGAATGAAACCACCTTATCCGAAGCGCAGTGGATATTGAAGATCGGTTCTTCGGAATATTCCGCGCAGGGTAATCCCTCCTGCAATGCTTCGCAAACAAAGCGGTAATAGGGCGAGCCCTTTGCGCGCTTTATGATTTCGGAAGAGAGGAAATTGCAGGGGCATTCGCCGTTTTCGATATTTAAAAGGTTGCACAGATATTCGGTTGCGTATTCATCGACAGTGCTCTGACCGATAAAAATACAGGGCAAGCCGTTTGCGTGCATATAGCTTCCTATCGCTTCTGCGGCATAATAGCCTATTTCGCGTACCATCGCGCGTGAATCGGGTTCGAGCTCCAATTTAAAGGAAATCGGGTTTCCCTGCCCGTCGCGTTCGAAAATTCTGCGGTATACGGGGCAATCGAGAGCGCCGCGTTCAAGACGCTTGTTGTAAAACATTGCCGCGAGCTCATACATATCTGCGAAAATCGAGGTATAGGGCATATATTTATTGCGCAGTGCAAGCACGCTCGATGCTTCGCGTGCGAGTCCGTATTGGTCGATTTCTTCGTATATACATCTTTCCGCAACGCGCAGAACGCTTTCCTCGAATTTAACCGAAATCAGGCTTCCGTCGGGCGCAATGTCCAATAAAACGGACAATGTAAGCTTATCTCCGCTTGGAGCGAGGTTGCATAGCTCGCGCGAGATCGCTTCGGGGAGCATATCTATCTTCACAAAGCCGTTGCGGACCGATGCACGACGGCGGCGCGCTTCGATATCGAGCGGCGAGCCCTCGCAAACGTATTCGGCAACGTCTGCCATGTGAACGCCCAACTGCCAGCCCTGCTCGGTTCTGTAAAGCGAAAGCGCAGATTCGGAATATCCGTCCTGCGTATCACCGAACGAAAGCACGGTTTTTCCGCGCAGGTCAAGACGGCGCGAAAGATAAGAAGCGGGCTTTAATTTTGCCGCAACCGCCGCCTGTTCTATTACGTTTTTAGGGAATGAGCTTAAAATAAGCTGTTCGTCGTTAACGTTTGTCATAACTGTTCCCTTCCATATATTATATATATTCATCTTAATTTTACTCGCATTGCTCCGCCGTGTCAAGTATGCAACGATAAATTAAGTAAAAAAACGGAAGAGGGTTGACCTCTTCCTTCAGACCGAGAGAAATGAGGGTAGTTTTGAAGTGTGGGGTCCCCGAAAATGCTTGCATTTTTGGGGTATCAATAACGAGCGTAGGCGTACGAGTGTACGGCAGTCGAAGTTTTTCTTCAAAGCCCTTGAAAATACAATAAAAAATTAATACCTTATAAAAATAACAGTGTAC
>JAZTXJ010000011.1:0-5978 GCA_045636285.1 Eubacteriales bacterium | reverse complement strand
TGGCGCGATTCTGACGGATATTTTTGGTTTGAGGGCAGAAACGATGACGTTATTAAATGCTCGGGTTACAGAATAGGACCGTTCGAGGTCGAAAGTGCTCTTATGACACATCCTTCAGTGCTTGAATGTGCCGTTACCGCCGCACCCGACCCTGTACGCGGTCAGGTAGTAAAGGCTACCATAGTTCTCGCAAGAGGCTATACTGCAAGCGAAGAATTGAAAAAAGAGATTCAGAATCACGTCAAAAAGGTAACTGCGCCTTATAAATATCCGAGAATAGTAGAGTTTGTTGAAGAGCTCCCGAAGACTATAAGCGGTAAAATAAAGCGTTCTACCATCAGACAAAACGAAAACAATGGATAAATATTATTCGAAAAATTCAATTATATATAAAGCGGTGTTTTCTTTTATGCTTGCGCCGCTTTATATTCTGCTTTCGTATGCGATTAACACCGAAGACGGATTTTTGGATATAATATTATCGGTGATTCCTATCGGCTGTTTGTATACCGTTCCTTTTTGGATTTCGCTGGGATATATTAAGAAATACAGAGTAGAAAAGCCGGGTAAGTATATCGCTTTGGATGCGTTGGTCTGCCTTCTGCCCGCGATTTTCGGAATTCTTTTTTCCGAAATAATCGTTACGCTTGTTAACGGTTCAACCGCCGCAGACGGATTTGCTACGGTTATTTTTTCGGCGCTGTATCTAATTGTTTCTTTATTGTTCTGGTTGCTTTATTTTGTCTTTTCGAGAATCAAATAAAACCGCTCTTAGCTCAGCTGGATAGAGCAACGGATTCCGATTCCGTAGGTCGGGGGTTCAAATCCCTTAGGGCGGGCCATTTGTCCCTAAAAGCAATTTGTCTTTTAGGGAAACAAGAACAATCCCACATTTGTCTTTTCGATAAATGTGGGTTTTGATTTATGCTTTGAGCAACAACTATTGATTATAAACGAAAGGTTCGTTGGATTTTGGATAACAGAATTAAAAAGATAAGAGAAAACGAACGAATTTCTCATACAAAGGTGTACACAACAGAAAAACTGTACGAAAGCGACGGATGGCTTAAAAAACCTATTAAAACAGTTGAGGAATCGATACGATATTTCGAAGACTATGAAGAAATAAACATATTGGATTTAGGAAGCGGCGTCGGTCGAAACGCGATATTTCTGGCTGAATCCTTCGATAATAAAAATTGCACTGTCGACTGTGTTGATATTCTGCCTCTTGCAATCGAGCTTCTTCAACAGAATTCCGAAAAACACCTTGTTTCCTCAAAAATTAACGGTATTGTAAGCTCAATAGAAGGCTTCGATATCAAACAGAATTATTATGATTTTATCATTGGAATATCTTCGTTAGAGCATATTGATACGTTTGAACATTTTTGTGAAAAATTAAAACATATCAAAGACGGATTGAAAAATAACGGTATGGTTTGTTTGGTTATAAATACAAACGTTTGTGAATTTGATAAAAGCACAAAGGAACCTATCGAACCCAATTTCGAAATCAACATAAAAACCGAAGAGCTTATAGATCTCTTTAATGAAATTTTTAATAATTTCGATACAATAAAGCTATCAAAATCACACCAAAAATACGATATTCCGAGAGATGATTTAATTTGCGAATTAACTACTGATGTGGTTACTTTTGTGGCAAAAAAGATAAGCAAAAAATTCTAAAGAATCGAGTGTTTAATATGAGATTGTTTCACATTAGCGAAGAGGAAAATATTGATATATTTATCCCGCGGATTCCTTTAAGAAACGATATGGACAAAAATGTCGGACTTGTATGGGCGGTTGACGAAAAGCGTTTGCCAAACTTCCTATTACCGCGTGACTGTCCGAGAGTTTGTTATCATATCGGCGAGCATACAAGCGAACAGGATAAATTTGAATTTTTTACATCAGACTCATCAACTCATACTGTTGTAGTTGAACATAGGTGGATTGAACAAATTTTAAACACAACCTTATACAGATATGAGTTTTCGATTGATGAATTTGAATTACAGGATTCTGTTGCGGGATATTGGGTAGCAAAAACAGAGCAAAGACCTATTGCAAAAGTCAAGATTACTAATCTCCTATCCGAATTGGCAAAGTACAACGTGGAGATTAGAATAGTTGATGAATTATTTACTATTGCGGAAAGAGTAAAGGCATCGACTCTGAATTGGTCGCTTTGCAGAATGAAAAACGCGAAGAAATAACACTTTTAAAACGCTCTTCTTTAATGAGGGCGTTTTATTTGTTTTAATTGTTACAACAAATAAAATATATGATTGAAAATATATATGAAAATAACATTGTCAAGGCGAAAAATGTATGATAATATTCATTTATAATAAATTAATGGGTATAGATTATGTTTTTGACGAATACGCATACTCCCCATATTTCAGCTTATGATGCAGAAGAGCATCACGCAAAGCACGCTCATAAAATAATAAGCTTTTATACCTTATTTTTGACGTGTGTTTTTTTTATTACTACTCCTATTGCCGCTTTCGTTACGAAGGAAACGGAATTTTGGAGTAATTTGTACCATATAATCACATCTCCTTCGAAGCTTGTTACCGATTATTTTGCATTGGGCGGACTCGGCAGTACCTTTTTTAATGCTGCTATATGCGGCTTAATATCCAATATTATTATTTACGCAAGCAAAGTCAAATCGAAAGCAACGACCTTCGCGGGTTATATGCTGGTTGTGGCGCATTGCTTTTACGGTTTGAATTTTCTTAATATGTGGCCCACTCTTATCGGCGTGTGGCTTTACTGTGTGGTAAGAAGAAAATCGTTCAAGGAATACGTTCACGTTGCGTTGTTTTCGACTGCGCTCGGTCCGTTTATAAGCGACTTTGTATTCAGATACACTTTGCGAGAAGAGTTCGTGCTCGGTGAACCTAAGGTTTCCGCAATCGGTGTTGTTTTTGCGGTTGTTTTCGGTATTGCTTCGGGTTTTGTGGTGCCTGCACTCCTGCCCGGTACCACCAAAATGCACCGTGGGTTCAATATGTTCAAAGCGGGACTTGCGATCGGAATTATGGGTATTTTCGTTTATTCCTTTATGTACCCAACGTTAGGTCTTGAAGCTCCCGAAGCACTTGTTATCGATAACCCCGAATACTATTCGATGAAGCTCGGTTACCATTCGTTTATGAACGTATTTTTTGCGGTTTTGTTTGTTTCCGCAATAATTATCGGTTATATCCTTAACAATTACAGCTTCAGAGGATATAAAGAGCTTTACAAAAGCGTTAGCTACGGTGTAGATTTTCTCGATAAATTCGGTATGCCGGTTTGTCTTATCAACTTCGGCATTTACGGGTTCTGTATTCTCGCATATTTGAATTTGATATTTTACCTTCCCGATATTTTTCCGTTTTTGCCTTCGGGTGTCGGTTTTACCGGTCCGACTGTCGGTGTGGTGTTTGCGGCGCTTACTTTTTCTGCCGACGGACAACAGCCGAGAACGGTTGCGCCTATCGCATTGGGGTACGTTATTCTTTCGGTTCTCGTGTGTATTATATGCGCGATTTTACAACGCGATATTCCCTGGACCTTATCTACTCAGGGATATATTAACGGACTTGCGTTTGCAACGGGTCTTTGCTCGTTCAGCGGTAAATACGGAAAAAGGGTTGGTATTCTCGCAGGCTTTTTAAGTGCGGTGATATGCACCTCAACTTCTGCGATGCACGGCGGATTTGTTCTTTATAACGGCGGCTTCACCGCAGGTCTTACCGCGCTTGTGCTTCTCCCCGTTCTTGATTTTTATAAGGTTCATCCTAAGTTCGAAGACGATAAGCACTAAAGCAGGGAAGTCCATAATGTGCAATTTGCAACAGTTTTGTTTGAACAGATATTGCAAATTCGTCATAAACTGTATTGACAAATGCACAATATATTGTATAATAAAGTTAAGCTTTTACATAACTGACGGATTTTGCAGAGCACTGCAAGGGAATGTAAAGGTATATATGTCGACCGTCTGGGCAAATCAGTGTAAAAGCTGGTTTGCCTATTTTGTTTTTTTCAGGAGGTTTTTCTATGGAACATTTGAATTGGAACGGCTTTGTCGGCGGAGATTGGCAGAATGAAATCAACGTACGTGATTTTATTCAGAAGAACTATAAGGAATACACCGGAGATTACGATTTTCTTTCCGGTGCTACCGAACGCACCAACGGCATTATGAAAAAAGTAAATTCGCTTTTTCAGTTGGAACGTCAATACGGCGGCGTGCTTGATATTGATACCTCTACCGCATCTTCGCTTACCAGCTATTCTCCCGGATATATCGATAAAGACAACGAAATTATTGTCGGTTTGCAGACAAACCGCCCGCTTAAGAGAGGTGTAAACCCCTTTGGCGGTATGAGAATGGCAAAGCAGGCTTGCGAAGCATACGGCTATAAATTGGACGGCAAGGTTCAGGAAGAATTCCGCTACCGTACCACTCATAACGACGGTGTTTTCCGTGCATATACCGATGAAATGCGCGCGGCGAGAAAATCGCACGTAATTACCGGCTTGCCCGATGCATACGGCAGAGGCAGAATTATCGGCGATTACCGTAGAGTTGCTTTGTACGGTGTTGACCGTCTTATCGAAGAAAAGAAAAAAGATAAGCAGGATTTGTCGAACAGAACCTTCAATACCGAAACCATTCGTCTTGATGAAGAGCTTTATCAGCAGATTGCGTTTTTGGGCTATATGAAGGAAATGGCTGCAATGTACGGCTATGACATCAGCAAGCCTGCCGCAAACGCTCGTGAAGCGATTCAGTGGACTTATTTTGCATATCTCGGAGCTATTAAGGAACAGAACGGCGCCGCAATGTCGCTCGGCAGAGTGAGCAACTTCTTTGATATTTATATCGAAAGAGATATTGCCAACGGCGTGCTCACAGAAGAAGGCGCACAGGAGCTTATGGATGATTTTGTTATTAAGCTTCGTGTTGCACGTCATTTGCGTACTCCCGAATACAACGAGCTCTTCGGTGGCGACCCCATGTGGATAACCGAAGCTGTCGGCGGTGTCGGCGAAGACGGCAGAGCGTTGGTAACCAAAACGAGCTACCGTATGCTCAACACGCTCTATACGCTCGGTTCTTCTCCCGAACCCAATCTTACTATTCTTTGGTCTAACGCGCTTCCTACGCCGTTTAAGCGCTTCTGTGCAAAGGTTTCTGCCGATACAGACTCGATTCAGTATGAGAACGACGATGTTATGCGTCCCATTTACGGCGACGACTATGCAATAGCATGCTGTGTTTCGGCGATGAAGATCGGCAAGCAGATGCAGTTCTTTGGCGCAAGATGTAATCTTGCAAAGCTTTTGCTTATTGCTATCAACGGCGGTTACGATACTACCAGCGGTATGCATATCGGTCCCCAGATGTCCGTTATGGAGGGCGACAAGCTCGATTACGACGAAGTGATGAAGCGTTTTGATATTTACATTGCTTGGCTCAGCAAGCTCTACGTAAATACTATGAACGTTATTCACTATATGCACGATAAATACGCATACGAAAAAACTCAGATGGCGCTTCACGATACCGACGTTCACAGATTTATGGCATTCGGTATTGCAGGTCTTTCCGTAGTTGCTGACTCCTTGAGCGCAATCAAGTTCGCAGAGGTTTATCCCGTAAAGGATCACAACGGCTTTATTACCGATTTCGAAAGAGTAGGAGAATTCCCCAAATTCGGTAACGATGACGACAGAGTTGACCTTATCGCAAAGGATATGGCGCACAAGGTTATTACCGAGCTTCGCAAAACTCCTACTTACAGAAATGCAGAACATACTCTTTCGGTTCTTACTATTACCTCGAACGTTACTTACGGCAAGAATACCGCCGCAACACCCGATGGCAGAAAGGCTTCTGCGTCGTTTGCACCCGGCGCAAACCCGCTGCACAACCGCCAAGAAAACGGTGCGCTTGCTTCGCT
>JAZTXJ010000010.1:0-9812 GCA_045636285.1 Eubacteriales bacterium | reverse complement strand
GAGAGAATTGCATGAATGCTTGAAGGATTTTGATACAAAGGGGTGGGAATGGTATTGTCCAAACAGATGGATGCCGCACTGCACATTAGCACTCACCAAAGAAGATGCGGAAGAAGTGTTTTATAAAGCCAGTGATTTGATACTTCATAAGTTTCAGAAACTGACAGGAGAATTTGTTTCTATAGGCTTGGTAAAAATATCGTTTCCAGTAGACGAAATTTATACAGTTGCGTTAGGAATGTAGATTTTTGTATATTAGTTCGCCAAATTCCAATTTATCGAACAGAATAAAACAACCCCGACAGACTTAAATATCTGTCGGGGTTTTAACATCCTTATGAGAAGTAGCCTTTGTCTGCTTTTTCTGTTAGTTCGAATATTTCTGCTTTGTCTGCTGAACCTGCTGTTGAGGTGCCTGCGTGGAGGGATACCAGCCCTTTTGCTCCATTTTCGAATAAATTTCGTTCTGCAAGCACAAGCAGTCGTTAAGCGCCTGCTTGAACGCGGCGTTTACCTGCGGGGTAGAAGCCTCGATAGTGCCGTGCATAAAGATGTCGCAAGCGTTTTTTACGCTTGTCAGGATATTGTCCATAATTACCTGATCATGCATTTTTCTTCTCCTTTAAAGTAAATTGTAGATTCGGTCAAAGGTCTGCTGCTGCTTCTGCGCGATAGTCTGCACGAAGCTCGAAAGCTCGGTATCGCTTATTTGGTTCGAAAAATCGGTGCAGACGGTTTTGATCTGCTTGGTGTGTCCCAATGCGTCCTCGATATAAAGAAGTTCTTTGGGTGACATGTGAAATACCTCCGAAATAAGATTTGTAATCATATTGTTGCCGCAGTTTTTTGCCGATATTCACTTGAATTCAATTTGACGTTGTGTTAATATATAATCAACAACATATCGGAGGTACATTATGGCAGGCTACGACAGAGTTTACGGATTGGTACGCGAGGAGGTAAACCAGCTTTTTGAAGAGGGCAGGGACATCGACCGCGAAAAATATCTTGAATTAATAAACGCAAACGCAGAAAACAAAGCAAAGCTTATGGAAATATACGACTCTCTTTGCGCGCTCCCGATGCGTGAGGATTATCCTTATAACGAACCGAGTGAGCTCGAAGAAATTTATGCCGAAAGCGATATAAGCACTCTCCCCGACGATAAATATACCCCCGTCGATAAGGAATTCTTCCGCGGCGCGTGGCTGGGCAGATGTATTGGCTGTGCGCTCGGTCAGCCGGTCGAGGGTTGGCAGTCGCAAAGAATTATCGATTGGTATAAAAACGCGGGCAAATACCCGATAAAGTATTACGTTCCCACCGTTTCGGGCGAAAACCGCAACGAAGGCTTGGCAACCGACGAAAAGCTTTGCGGTATGCCGCTTGACGACGATACGCGCTTCACTGTTATTTTCTATAAGCTCTTAAAGGAAAAGGGCTATGATTTCGATTCTTGGGACGTAGGAAGCCATTGGGCGTGGAACCTGCCGTTCCGTTTCGTTTGCACGGCAGAAACTCAGGCTTACCTCAACTATATAAACGTCGATATTTTTACTCCGTGGTGGAAGCCCGAAAACGCAATGGAGATTTTAAAGAGCGAAAGGGTAAACAGCTATCTTAACCCCTACCGCGAATGGATCGGCGCGCAGATCCGCTGTGATGCCTTCGCCTACGCTGCCGCAGGTATGCCCAAGCTCGCTTCCCGCCTTGCACATACCGACGCGTATTTTTCGCATATCAAAAACGGCATTTACGGCGAAATGTTCTTCGCCGCGCTTATCTCCGCCGCTTTTACCGAAAAGGATATAAACAAATGCTTCGAAACCGCGCTTGCGGTCATCCCCAAAAAGAGCCGTTTTTACGAGGAAGCCGTTTGGGCGCGCGAGCTTGCCGAAAGCGATATAGCGCGTGACGAATTAAGACTTTCGCTTATCGAGCGCGGTAAAAAATACAACTGGGTGCATACTATCAATAACGCGGCGTTCTGTATCGCTTCGATAATGCGCTTCAAGAACGATTTCCGCGAAGCGATTGCCTTCGCCGTCGAATGCGGTGCAGATACCGACTGCAACGGCGCAACCGTCGGCTCGTTTATGGGCGCGCTTCTTGGCGAAAGCGGAATTCCCGAGGATTTGAAGTCGGGAATCAAGGATACCTTCAGCGTCGGCGTTTCGCCTTACGATAATTACTCCATTCGCGCCTTCGCGGATGAGGTTAAGGAACTTTGCGACACACTCAACAAACAATAAAACAGACCGCGGATAAATGGGGTATTTACGCCCTTGAAAAAGAAAAAATAAAAGAAATGGTGTGCTTTCGATATAAAACGGAAGTACACCGTCTTTTTTTATAAGGTATTAATTTTTTTATTGTATTTCAAGGGCTTTCACGAAAAACTCGACTACCTTACAATCGTAAGCCTACGCTCGCTTTTCGCGAAAACTACCCTCATTTCTCTCGGTCTGCAAACCAACGCCGTCTTATTGACGGCGTTTTTAACATAAAAACCGTCAAAACCGCATAGAATTATTACGACTGTGGAAAAATTAAAAAAATATCACAAAAGGTATTGACAAATTGCGTCGAAATAAGTAAAATGTCAAACGGTTAGCATAGACTAACCGAAATTGCTGTAAACGGTGATTTTATGAATCTGAAGCAAGCTATCGAAGGAAAAGAATATATCATCCGCGAAATTCGCACCGATGACGAGGAATTGAACGCATTCCTTTTCTCGCTCGGCTGTTACAGCGGTGAATCGATAACCGTCGTTTCGCAAAAAAAGCGCGGCTGTGTCGTTTCAATAAAGGACGCGCGTTACAGTATCGATAATCAGCTCGCGGAAGCGATAATTATATAAAAACAGCCGAAAACGGTTTGTTTTTTTAGGGAAACGGTTAGCACGTGCTAACCAAGCAAAGCACCTCGGAGGTACGAAATGAGAATTGCATTGACGGGTAACCCCAATTCAGGTAAAACCACAATGTATAACGCTCTTACCGGCAGTAACGAAAAGGTCGGTAACTGGGCGGGCGTTACGGTAGATAAAAAGGAACACGCAATAAAAAGAGCTTACTGCACGGGCGAAGAGCAGCTTATCGCTGTCGATCTTCCCGGTGCCTATTCGATGTCGCCCTTCACAAGCGAGGAAAGCATCACAAGCGCTTACGTTAAAGAGGAAAACCCCGACGTTATTATAAATATCGTCGATGCGACCAATTTAAGCCGCAGTCTTTTCTTCACAACACAGCTTCTTGAGCTCGGTATTCCCGTTGTCGTTGCGCTCAATAAAAAGGATATTAACGATAAAAAGAAAACCGTTATCGATTCGGCGCTCCTTGCCGAAAAGCTCGGCTGTGTCGTTATCGATACCGTTTCTATCTCCGGCGACGGACTTAAAAGGGTTATCGAAGCGGCTGTTTCGGCAGTGGGCAGGGAACAGAAGGCACCCTATAAAGAGGGCAATATAGATTTCACAAACAAATCCGAAGTCGAAAAGGCAGACAGAGCCCGCTTCGAATTCGTGAATAAGCTCGTACGTCAGGTCGAAAAGCGAAAAATCCTTACAAAAGAAAAGAATTTCGGCGATAAAATCGATAACGTTCTCACAAGCCGCTGGCTCGGTATTCCTATTTTCGCGCTCGTAATGTGGGCGGTGTTCTGGGTTTCGCAGGTCGGTCCCGGCGTTTGGATATCCGAAGGCTATGAATTCGAAAACGGTACCGTTATCCCCGGTCTTGTAACCCTTATCGAAGCGTTCGGCGAATGGGTCGGCGGACTCGTTTCGGGTGCGAGCCCTCTGCTTCAAACAATCGTGCTCGACGGTATTATCGGCGGTGTCGGCGCCGTTGTCGGCTTTTTGCCGCTCGTTATGGTAATGTATTTCCTTCTTGCACTGCTCGAGGATTGCGGATATATGTCACGCGTGGCGGTCATACTCGACCCGATATTCAAAAAGGTCGGTCTTTCGGGCAAATCGGTAATCCCCTTCGTTGTCGGTACGGGCTGTGCCGTTCCCGGTATTATGGCTTGCCGCACGATACGCGACGAGCGTGAACGCAGAGCCACAGCAATGCTTGCTCCCTTTATCCCCTGCGGTGCGAAAATCCCCGTTATCGCGCTGTTCGCGGGCGCGTTCTTCCCCGAATCCAACTGGGTTTCTCCCGTTATGTACTTCCTCGGTATAGTGCTCGTGTTCTTGGGCGCTCTGCTTATCAAGTTCATTTCGGGCTACAAATATAAAAAGTCCTATTTCATTATCGAGCTTCCCGAATATAAGCTGCCTACCGTTTGGGGCGCGGTGAAATCGATGCTTTCGCGCGGTTGGTCCTACATAGTCAAGGCGGGCACGGTGATACTTGTCTGCAACTCGGTAATCACCGTTATGGCGAATTACAGCTGGAGCTTCCAAGCGGTCGAGCAGGAGCAATCCATACTTCACGATATTGCTTCTCCCTTTGCGGTGCTTCTTATTCCGCTCGGATTCGGAATGTGGCAAATGGCGGCGGCGGCAATCACCGGCTTTATCGCAAAGGAAGAGGTTGTCGGCACGCTCGCGGCGGTGTTCGCTATCTCCGAAGAGGTTATCAGCGGTGATTTTGAGCTTCTCGCCACAGGCGGCGGAACCGAAATGTTCGGCATTACAGCCGTTGCGGGACTTTCCTACCTTATGTTCAATTTGTTCACACCCCCCTGCTTTGCGGCTATCGGCGCGATGAATTCCGAAATCAAAAGCAAAAAATGGTTGTTTGCGGGTATCGGACTTCAGTTCGCGGTTGCATATATTCTTTCCTTCCTCGTTTACCAGATTGGAACCTTTTTTGCGACCGATTCGTTCGGAAACGGCTTTGTCGGCGGATTTATCGCGGTAATCGCGATTGCGGCAATCGTTACGGTCCTCGCAATCCGTTCCAACGCAAAGGCAAAAAAGGAATATGCAAAAAAATAAAATCGGAGGCGCATGAATGACGACTGTTGATATTATTGTTTCGGCAGTACTCGTGCTTATTATCGGCGGCGCTGTCGCATATATCGTAAAATCGAAAAAGAAGGGGCAAAAATGTATCGGCTGTCCCAATGCAAAGCAATGCGGCGGTAATTGCCAAAGCTGCCAAACGGATAAAAAATAAGAAAAAAGGACTTTTCGGTTCTGCTTCCTATAAAAGAAGTGCGACCGTTAAAGTCCTTTTTTATTGTAAGGAGTCGTGTGTTATTTTTCTGCTGCGGTGTTCAAAAGCTTGTCGGCAAGTGCATCGTTGGGAACGAAAAATTCAAGCGTTTCGCCCTTTTCCTCGTTCATCGCAACGTAAAGCCTGCACTTTTTGTTGCCTGCGGGGAATTCGATATTTTCGCTCGTAAGCTCGATCGAATAAGCACCGTTTGTCGAAATAAAGCTTTCGTTCGGGGTTTCTTCGGAAAGCAGGTCGTAGGTTATCGAAAAAATCTTCGCGTTTTTCGGCTTTGCGGAAATCGCGGTGATAAAATATTTGCTGGTGCGTACCTTGCCGTCGCGTCCCGCAATAAAGCGGGTTTGCGAATCCTCGCGGATAAAGCCGTAAAAATAAGAGAAATCACGGCTGTCGAGCGTTTCCTTGCCGATCACTCTGCCGTCGATGCGCGATTTGAACTCCTCGATCGTGTTCATAATTCGTTCGTCAACGTCCTTGTCGGTAACCTGAATACCCGAGCTTACAAGAAATCCGATAACGCCGAGCCCGATCAGCGGCATACCGTAGCCCCACCAAAAGCTGTAACCGACGATAAAGCCGACAGCGATCGCTACAAGGCTTGCGACGTAGAATTTTCTTCCGATATTGTTTCCGAAATATCTGTCAAAGCGTTTTTTCATTAGTAATCTCCTTAATGCTCTCTTTATTGGCTATATTCTATAACAATCCGCTCGCCAAGTCAATAAACCCGTGGTTGAGCCCTGCTCTACCTGTGATTGACGGGGTATGTTATACCCTACACCTTAATAGTGTCTTAAAAAGCAAAACGGTTTGGACTTTTTGCAAAAAAACTCAAAAAAATTTTCTGCACCCGCGCCGTATTTGTTTCCGCAAACGAAATTCGCCAAAGGTATGAATAAATTGTTGACAATTCGGGGATTTTGCTTTATATTTAATATGTGTGTAATATGCCATACTATTGACTTTTTTCAACGGAGGATACGCCGATGAATAATATACCCGAAATGTTCGGCTCGCTTGTTTTTGACCGTGAGGTGATGAAGGAGCGTTTGCCCGCAGAGGTTTATACCTCGCTCAAGCATACCATCCAACGCGGCGAGGATCTTGATATTACCGTTGCGAACGTCGTTGCCGAAGCGATGAAGGAATGGGCGCTCGAAAAGGGTGCGACTCACTATACCCACTGGTTCCAGCCGATGACGGGTATCACCGCCGAAAAGCACGACGGATTTATCACACCCGACGGCAAGGGCGGGGTAATAATGGCGTTTTCGGGCAAGGAGCTTATCAAGGGCGAACCCGATGCATCGAGCTTCCCCTCGGGCGGTCTGCGCGCAACCTTCGAAGCACGCGGCTACACCGCTTGGGACCCTACCTCCTATGCGTTCATTAAGGACGGCTCGCTTTGCATACCCAGCGTTTTCTGCTCGTACGGCGGCGAAGCGCTCGATAAAAAAACACCGCTTTTGCGTTCGATGGAAGCAATCAACGAACAGGCGATGCGTATTTTGAACCTTTTTGGAACAGAAGCGCGCCACGTTGAACCCAACTGCGGTCCCGAACAGGAATATTTTCTTGTCGATAAAGCGCTTTTCAATAAGCGCGAAGACCTTGTTGTCTGCGGAAGAACACTCTTCGGCGCAAAGCCCCCGAAGGGACAGGAGCTCGAAGACCACTATTTCGGCGCGATAAAGCCGAGAATTTCCGCGTTTATGAAGGAGCTCGATGAAGAGCTTTGGAAGCTCGGCGTGCTTGCGAAAACAAAGCACAACGAAGCCGCTCCCTGCCAGCACGAGCTTGCACCCGTTTACAGCTCCGCCAACACCGCGACAGATCATAACCAGCTCACTATGGAAACGATGAAGAAGGTCGCCGAACGTCACGGCTTGGTGTGCATTCTTCAGGAAAAGCCCTTCGAAGGCATAAACGGTAGCGGTAAGCACGATAACTGGTCGCTTTCTACCGATAAAGGCGTTAACCTTTTGGCGCCCGGCAAGCACCCCTACGAAAACGCGCAGTTCCTTTTGTTCCTCTGCGCCGTTATCAAAGCTGTCGACGAGCATCAGGACCTTTTGCGTATCTCAGTCGCAACTGCGGGTAACGATCACCGCTTGGGCGCGCACGAAGCACCCCCTGCAATCGTTTCGATGTTCTTGGGCGATGAGCTCACCGCGGTTTTGGACGCTATCGATGAAGGCGTGGATTATAAGGGTGCGGAAAAAATGCAAATGGAAATCGGCGTTCACGTGCTCCCCACCTTCCCGAAGGACACGACCGACCGTAACCGTACAAGCCCCTTTGCGTTCACGGGTAATAAATTCGAATTCCGTATGCCCGGCTCCGCTATGTCGGTTGCCGAGCCCAACGTGGTAATAAATACTATCGTTGCGGAAAGCTTAATGCAGTTTGCCGATGAATTGGAGCAGGCGGACGATTTCAAATCCGCGCTCAATTCGCTTATCCGCCGCACCATAAAGCAGCACAAGCGTATAATCTTCAACGGCGACGGATATTCGAACGAATGGAAGCTCGAAGCGGCGCGCCGCGGACTTCTTAACCTTCCCACAACCGCAGACGCGCTCCCTTATTTCGTGCGCGAGGAAAATATCGAGCTTTTCACAAGACACAGAGTTTACACCGAAAAGGAATTGCGCTCCCGCCACGATATTCTTCTTGAATCCTATTGCAAGATCATCACTATCGAAGCGATAACGATGTGCGATATGGCGGGCAGGGATATAATCCCCGCTGTCGGCTCTTATATTTTGAAGCTCGCACAAACCGTAAACGCGCTCAAGGCGGCGGGTGCTCCCATACCGCACCATACGACCGCAACGCTGAAGCGACTTGTCGAGCTTTCCGATGAAATGTCGGCATCGTTAATGCGCCTGCGTAAAAACGCGGAATACGCACAGCGTAACCTCAGCTCCGAAAAATGCGGCGTTTTCTGTCGCGATGAGGTTATTCCCATTATGCGCGAGCTCCGCGCCTCTGCCGACGAAGCCGAAACGCTTACCGAACGCTCCTTCTGGCCGTTCCCGACGTATGGCGACTTCCTGTATTACATCTAAAAGCTAATAAAAAAGGACTTCCGAAGAAGTCCTTTTTTGTTATTGTGTTAGTCCTTGGTAACGTCAACGCTGTGAGCGTATTTGATAAAGTCTGCCTTGTAGGTGTTGTACTTATCAGCCGCGCAGCAGAACTGAATAGTCCAGAACGCATCGTCGCCCTTGAACATAGTGGTGAAATACTTATAAGTAGTGTTGTCTTCGGTGTTGAGGAAGGTGTATTCGAAGGTGGTAAGACCTTCAACTTCGGTGATAGCGCTGGGGTTTCTTGCAGAGTTAGCCGCGAAAACGAGATCTGCATACTGCTTGAGAGTATAGTTTTCAAGACCTGCGAGAAGCGAGAAGCCTTCCTTCAGAACGAAAACGGCAACGTTTTTGGAATCATAGCAAACGGTGTAGCCTTCATAGGATTTTTCGGTGAAGGAATCGTTAAGAGTGATGGTAAGACCGCTGTTGGTGAATTCCTTTTCCTTGGGTGCGCCACAAGCCGCAAGGCTCGCAAGCATAAGCACTGCCATTAAAAGTGCGATTAATTTCTTCATAGTATACTCCTCCTTGGGCATTTGCCCTAATGTGTTAGAAAAATTATAGCACAATAATATATTCGTGTCAATAGGGCGGGCGATTTATTTTATTGTATTCGACGATTATGCCTGCCCTTATGGAAAGTGAAGAGTGAAGAGTGAAGAGTGAAAAAATTCCGTGCACTTTCGTGTACGGAATTTGTTTGGCCTCGTAGTACAAAAATGCAAGTTAACAAATGCAAGTTAACACCTTAAAAAACGTATTATACTTTATAAAGCAGTTCGATTTTTCCAACGATATGGCTATTAAAGTCATCCAATTCTTCGGCAGGAACCCAAAGCTCTTGGTGATACCGCGCGCCAACTGTCTGTACTTCGAATTTTGAAATATATTCATCATCGATCTCAAATGTGGTAACATATCCGGCATATCCCGAATCCGCCGATTTCTTGTTCCACTTTTCTGCGATTTCCTTAGCATACTTTTCATTGAGAACGGGATAAAAAATAGGCTGTTCGGGTAGTCTCGGCGGATATGCAGTATAATTTGCAGCAACAATCAAATCAAATTCCTTTTGCCCAACAGGTCTGAACAAGCGCATAACAACACCACCTTTCTCAAAATGAGTTTATCACAAAAGCGCAAAGGTGTCAATACGTTTGCGCGGAGCGCAACATCGTTGATGCGAGGCATCACATCATTTGCGGCTTGCCGCAACTTCATTTGCGCGAAGCACAACATCGTTTTGTGTCCGCTTGAATGAGAAATGATGTTCTCGCTTTGCTCGAAATGATGTTGACCTTGGTCAAATGATGTTGTGTCCTGCGGACACAAATGAAAAAATCCAAGCCGATTGGCTTGGATTTTTTGGGGTGGCTGACCGGGTTCGAACCGGCGACCCCCAGGGCCACAACCTGGTACTCTAACCAGCTGAGCTACAGCCACCATAATGGCGTGCCTTGAGGGACTCGAACCCCCGACCTACTGCTTAGAAGGCAGTTGCTCTATCCAGCTGAGCTAAAGGCAC
>JAZTXJ010000009.1:0-4135 GCA_045636285.1 Eubacteriales bacterium | reverse complement strand
CGAAAACGCGGCAAAATGCTTTGAATATTACGGTATCGATCATATTTATACCGTAAAGGAGGAACTATGAACGCCAAAACAAAAAACATAATCACGCAGGTCGCGCCGATCGTGCTGTGCGCTCTGTTTGCACTTATGCCGCTTTTTGAATTTATCGCGCTCTGCTCGGGACTCGATTTCCGTATCAACGCCGAGCTTGCGCTCGCGGTGATTTTCGCCTTGATTTCCGCCGCGGCGGTTGTGTTTTCGTTCGTTTATAACCCGAAATACAATAAAATCGGTAAAATCCTGCTCACGCTCGCGCTTCCGCTTTCCATACTTACCGCAATCAGCTTTGTAACGGGAAGCAATAATTGGTCGTTCCTCTTTGCGCTTATCTGGTGCGGCTGTGCGCTCGTGCTTTATATCAAATTCGTGCCCGACAGCAATCTAAAAGCGCTTTCCGCTATCGTTTCGGTGCTTCTCGCTATCGCATTTGCGGTTATCTGGGTTTGGGGACTTATCAGCACCGCCTTTATAAGCGATATTACCGTTCATTCCGAGCACCTCTCTATCGACGGCCGTTATAAAGCCGAGGTTTGCGTTTCTGATTCGCTTATCGGCAGCAAAACGGTAGTTCGCATTTCACGCGCGGAACAGGAATTCGGCGTGCTGTTCGGAAGATTTTGGCAATACTCGACCGAAATCTATGAAGGCGAGGATTACGAATATAAAACCGTGCAGATAAATTGGCTCGATGAAACCACCGTAATTATCAACGGCAACGAATACGTAATAGAATAAAATGCTTTGGGAGAAGGACCTTGTAAATCCTTCTCCCAATCTGTTTTATTAGCGATTCCCGAAATACTTTCGGTTAGCGGCGATATAATCGAAAATGTCGATTTCGCCGTTTTCGTCCATATCCGCGAGCTTTTTCTGCTCGTCGTTTAACTTAAACGTGCCGAAATACGCGCGTTTTATTAGCATAACGTCGATAGAATCAAGCCTGCCGTCCATATTGACGTCGCCCTTCTGGAAATCGGGCTTTATACCGAAATAAGCCGCAATAACCGCCGCCTCCACACGCGCAAGCCTTTTAAGGTTTGCATCGTCGAGCAGCCAGCGCGCCGCCCTTGCGTTCGTATGGAACGAATGCTCGATAATATAATACAGCGGACAACCGACGTTTCGCGCACCGCGCATAACGCCGTAATATTCGTAATCGCCCTTTGTGCTTTTGCGCGTTTTCGCTGTCCCCTCGCTCACGCCCATACACTCGGCGACAGCCTTTAAGAGCACCGTTCCGAGCTCGCTTGCGGAATTAAGGTTATCGTAAGCCGAATAAACGTCAACACGGTCTACCCATTCGCCGCCGCCCCCTATGACAGCGTTTGAGTGGAGCGAAATGAACAAATCGCAGTCCTTGGCTTTTTCGCCGCGCTTTACGACCGCAAGGTCCTTTTCCTGCTTTTCGCGCGTGACCCCGACCTCGAAGCCGTAGTTCAATAGCTCGTCCCTTAAATAAAGATGAAGCCTCCACATCTGCTTGCTTTCCCAATATTCGGGAACCGCGGGGCTTTGGTTGCGATACTCGTAATGTCCTGCATCGAGCATAATTTTGTATGCCATTTTTTCACCTCCTTTCGTCTTCCCAAATATTCAAAGCATTGTAACTCGAATCAGCCTTTAAAGCGCAGATTTCGTTTACTGCTTTTGATATGATTATACAAGAAAAACGCAGACTTGTCGTCTGCGTTTTTTCTCATCAAAATCTCATTTAATTTTATACAAAATCGGTAACCTCGCCGATAATTTCGGACAAAACACGGCCGTTCGTCGCTTCGGTAAGCGAAGCGGTAAAGCCAACTGCTTCGGGCTTTATTACCATAAGAGTAAGTCGAACGTCGGTGCCGAAATCGGAATCGACGGTTTTTGCGCCGACAGCCGAAACGATCGGCATTATTTTTTGGTATTCCGAATAACCGCACTTGACCGAAACCAGCGAAAATTCGCCAACCTCAGCAACGCCCGCTTCCTTCAAGGCGCCGACAGCCGCCGCGGTATAGGCGCGCACAAGACCGCCCGTTCCGAGCAATATTCCGCCGAAATAGCGGGTGACAACGACCGCGGTATCGGTAAGCCCTGCTTTTCTGATCGAATCGAGCACGGGCATACCCGCCGTTCCGTGAGGCTCGCCGTCATCGGAAAAGCGTTCCTTGAACCCTTCGCGGAGCACGTAAGCATAAACGTTGTGGCGTGCATCGGAATGCTTTTTCTTGATCGAGTTCACAAAGGCTATCGCCTCTTCTTCGGTTTTTACGGGCGCGCAGTATCCGATAAATTCGCTCTTCTTTTCGGTTATAGTGAATTCAGAGCTGTTTTTTACGGTTTTATAGCTCATTGCTCGTTACAGAATTCTTTGTAAATTGCCTTGATCGCACGGGTGAACGAGCTTTCGTCAACACCGATGATAATGTTAAGCTCGCTCGAGCCCTGATCGATCATACGAATGTTGATATTCTTTCTCGCAAGTGCACCGAAGATACGCGCCGCGGTACCGGGCTGACCCGCCATGTTGCGACCTACGACCGAAACGAGTCCCATATTGTTATCGATATGGATGTGATCGGGGTTTACGGACTTCTGGATCGAAGATGCAATATCGTATTCTCTGCCCTTAACGTCGGCGGTGTTGACAACAACGCACATCGTATCGATACCCGAGGGGATATGCTCGAAGGGGATATTAAGGTCTGCGAATACCTTGAGCACGCGCATACCGAAGCCGGATTCCTGGTTCATCATATCCTTTTCGATACGGATAACCGAAAAGCCCTTCTTGCCCGCAACACCGGTGATAATATCTTCGGTTTTGTAGCCGTCTGTCGAGGTGACGATAAAGGTGCCCGCATCTTCGGGACGGTTGGTGTTACGAATGTTTATCGGAATGCTTGCAAGCTTAACGGGGAAAATGCTGTCCTCGTGGAGCACGGATGCGCCCATATAGGAAAGCTCGCGGAGCTCGCGGTAGGTGATTATTTTTATGGGACGGGGGTTTTCGACAATTCTGGGGTCGCACATAAGGAATCCCGAAACGTCGGTCCAGTTTTCATAAATATCCGCTACAACGGCACGCGCAACGATTGCACCGGTAATATCGCTTCCCCCGCGGGAGAAGGTTTTTATCGTTTTATCGGGGTTAACGCCGTAAAAGCCGGGGATAACCGCGTTCTTCTTGCCCGCAAGACGTTCGGACATAACGATATTGGTTTTGGTCGCATCGAACTTGCCTGCGGCATCAAAGAAGATAACCTCTGCCGCATCGATAAATTCATAGCCGATATAGTCTGCAAGAACGATACCGTTCAAATATTCACCGCGCGATGCAACGTAATCAAGCGTGGTGCCGCTCTGAAGCTTTTCACGAATGGTTTCGAATTCGCCCGAAAGGTCGGTAGAAAGTCCCAAGCCCTTGATAATATCGGTATAACGGGACTGAATTTCGGCAAAATCGGCTTCCCAGTTGCCGCCGTTTACGCTTTTGGTATGGCAGGAAATAAGCAGGTCGGTAACCTTGGTGTCGCCGTCAAAGCGCTTGCCGGGTGCGCTGGGAACGACAAAACGGCGGGAGTCCTCCGCCTTTATAATGTTTGCGCTCTTAATGAACTGCTCGGCAGATGCAAGCGAGCTTCCGCCGAATTTTACAACCTTTTTTTCGTATAAATTCTTCATAATCACATTTCCGCATATATAATTAATATTTTTTCGAGTATATTCTATCACAGTGACTAAGCTTTTTCAATGATGTTTTTCAACAAACATATCTCTTCTACCTTAATTATATGCATAATTTTGCCCGAAAGGCTTGACAAAACCGCCCGTTGTGGTAAAATATTCAATGCGCGCAACCGTCAACGCACTCTGCGCCGTTCCAAGCCGCCTCCCCTTTTGGCTAGGTTGAGATGAGCGTAGATTGCGAAAATAAACGCGCCGCTTTAGAAATCTAAAGCAAGCGGGAATTTTTGCAAAGCGTTAGCGGTATACGCCATATCAAACCAACAAAAAGGTATGCCTCCGTAGTAAAGTGGATATTACAAGTCCCTCCTAAGGATTAGTCGTGGGTTCGATTCCCGCCGGGGGTGCCAAAATAAAG
>JAZTXJ010000008.1:0-4960 GCA_045636285.1 Eubacteriales bacterium | reverse complement strand
AAAAGAAAAAGAAAAAATAACGCGATTCTTAATAATAAGAACACCCCTTACGAAGACGACTATTCAAGCCTACTGAAATTTATCTATATATAGCTACAACAGTATATTCCCTGCTATTGCTTCTATATACGCGACACAAATGACCCGAAATTTTATATCAACCTATACGTCCCTGCGATAGATATTGATGAATTCAACGAATATCTCGCTTCGGTTTCTCAACCACCTGTCAACCACTTCCGGACCGAGGAATAGCGAGTAAAAACAGAAAGAAGGCTCTTCGAACGAAGTGCCTTCTTTCGTATTCTTTTCGGCGGTTTCGGGCATTTTCCGCCAAATGCTATTTACTTTTGTTTATTAATGTGCTATAATTTGTCTGAAAAAAGACAGTACAAGGAGGCATTTTTGTGGTTACATTAGCAAAAAGATTTTGCGCGGCGGCACTTTCGGCTCTTTTCGTGCTTGCAATATTTCAGGGGGTGGGCATGGTGTCTGCAAATCAAGACAAAGCAACCGTTTCGATTCAATTCACAGGTGACGAGGCGAAGATTGCGGGCTTTGCCCAATGCGAAATAACCGTTACGCCGGGCGCAAACGGCGCAAAAAGCGGATTTTACGTTATATACTATACCGACGGCGATCAGGTGCTTAGCGATTACGACGAAGCAACCGCAATAAAAATAACGGGAAACAAATCGACCGGTGCAATAAGCGACGGACTGATGATTCCCCACGGCGCGAAGGGGATTGCCGTTTTCGAAAGCAACACCTATTTTCTCGCCCAAACTCCCGATATTAAAAATGCGATTGCAACGGCTGAAATTCCCGCGGCAAAGCGCACTCCCGATTTCGGCAAAAAGGAATTTTCGTTCGGCGCGCTTTCCGATACTCATATGAACTACGAGCAACACAATCGCGGCGCTTACAAAAAGCTCGAAAACACAATGAACTTCTTAGCCGATAAGAAGATGGACGTGGTTATCATTACCGGCGACGTTGTCGGCGACCGCGGCGAAAACCCCGACCTCGAAGTTCAGTACGAAAAGCATATCGAAATCATAAATAAATCGAATTTCGATTTCGAAGACGTGTATGAAGCAACCGGCAACCACGGCAACACCGCTGCGGACGTCGCTCTTCACAGCAAGTATTTAAAGGGTGCGAACGAAGTTCATCCTTACGAAAATTCTCCCTATTTCTACGTCCTTTTCGAAGGCAAAAACGGAAGCAGTGATAATATTTTCATCTTTTTGTCGCAGGAATTAAAGGCACCCGGCGACAGCGCAAAATACGATAACTTTTCGAAAGCGCAAATAGATTGGCTTGAAGGCGTGCTTACTCAATACGCAGAAACCGCAAACGTGTTCATATCGTGTCACTCCCCGTTCCTTAACAACGGCGCAAAATTCGGCGCAGGCGATATCCCCAAGGGTACCTATAACGCTTGTATCGATTTCAAAGCGGCATTTCCTCAAAATATGCGCTTGAAGGCATTGCTCGAGAAATATAAGGACGCAATAGTTATGTCGGGCCACACCCACGTTTCGTTCTATGAAAACGCGAACTATTCGAACCTCAACGGCGAATTTGCCCACACCGTTCACGTCGGCTCGAACAGTCAGCCCGGCTCGTACGGAAACGGCACCTCGTTGCAACGAAGCTTTGACGGAAGAAAAAGCGTAACCCCCGAATACGGCAGTGAGGGTTATACCGTCGACGTATATTCCGATTATATCGTTTATACCGGTTATAATTTCTCGACAGGCAAAAAGATACCCGACGCTTGCTTTATCATCCGCACAAAGAACGGCGAGTTTATTCCTCCCATGGAATCGAGCGAGCCCGAAGAATCGAGCGAACCCGAAGAATCAAGTGTACCCGAAGAATCGAGCGAGCCCGAAGAATCGAGCGTGCCCGAGGAATCGAGCGTACCCGAAGAATCGAGCGTACCCGAAGAATCGAGTCAGCCCGAGGAATTAAGCCAGCCCGAAGAATCGCAGCCGACCGAATCGGAAACCGTTTCGGAAAACGAATCCTCGACTGACGAAAGCATCGAAGACACCACTCTATCCGAAAGCGAAGCAGAATCTTCGAGCACTGTATCCGAAAGCGATAACGGCGATGAAGGCGGAAGCAACGCTTGGATTTGGATAACCGCGGCAATCGTTTTGATCGCTGCCGCTGTGACGGTATTTATCGTCCTTAAAAAGAAATAATGGTAAAAACATCTTAAATAAAACCGTTCGGACGTAAAAATCCGAACGGTTTGTTTTTAATCCTGCAAGGGGAACCCAAACGAGATAGGTTTAAAACAATTACCGATGCAGAAAGAAGGCTCTTCGAACGAAGAGCCTTTTTCATATAGAGGTGAACCCTCTTATTTCATATTCTTTTCAGCGGTTTCGATCATCTTCTTGACCATCTGACCGCCGACACTACCTGCCTGCTTTGCGGTAAGGTCGCCGTTATAGCCGTCCTTAAGGTTAACGCCCACTTCGCTTGCAGCTTCCATCTTGAACTTGTCAAGTGCAGCCTTAGCTTCGGGAACCATAGTCTTGTTTCTAGCCATTGTAACAATCTCCTTTTTAGATTTGCTTTATTTGCATCGAGGTTTTTTCCTCGCTGATATTATTTACAAACATACAAAATTTATTAAAGGAAATTTTTGCAAAAAACTGCCGCATTTTGCAATGCGTCAGCCCTTCTTATTTTAAAACTTTTTGTTATCCTTGAGCGCAACAACGCTGTTGAACAGGCTTGTATCCTTTGTATCGCGGCAGTAATAACCCTTGCGGACGAACTGGAACTTATCGCCGGGCTTTGCTTCGAGAAGCGATTTTTCAATCTTAACGCCCTTTGCGATAACCTTGGATTCGGGGTTAAGATATTCGCCGTAACGCGAGGATTCGACCGCATTCATATCGGATTCGGTGAAAAGACGGTCATAGAGAACGACGTCGGTTTCGGCACAGTCGGTTGCGGAAAGCCAGTGGATAGTACCCTTGATCTTTCTGCCGTCGGCAGGCATACCGTTGCCGGTTTCGAGATCCGCAGTGCAAAGCACCTCGGTAACATTGCCGTTTTCATCGGTCTTAATATCATCGACCTTAACTATATAACCGCCCATAAGGCGTACCTCGCCGCCGAGCTTCATACGGAAATACTTGGGGGGAGGATCGATAGAAACGTCTTCCCTTTCGACAAACAGCTCGCGCGTGAAGGGGATCTTGCGAGTGCCTGCGTTTTCTTCGTTGGGGTTGTTGGGAAGCTCGAAATATTCAACCTTATCTTCGGGATAGTTGGTTACGGTAACCTTAACAGGATCGAAAACTGCTACGCGGCGAAGAGCTTTTTTGTTAAGGTCTTCACGTACACAGTGCTCCAAAAGTGCAAGATCAACAAGGCTGTTGTTCTTTGCAACGCCTACTCTGCCGATAAAATCGAGAATAGCTTCGGCGGTGTAGCCTCTTCTGCGAAGACCGCAAAGGGTGGGCATTCTGGGGTCATCCCAGCCGTCTACGAGCTTATTTTCGACAAGCGAACGGAGGAAGCGCTTGCTCATTACGGTATTGGTAACGTTAAGACGCGCAAATTCGATCTGTCTGGGCTTAGAGGGAACGTCGCAATGCTCGATAACCCAATTATACAGAGGACGGTGATCTTCGTATTCAAGCGAGCAGAGAGAGTGGGTGATGCCTTCGAGCGCGTCCTGAATGGGATGTGCGAAATCGTACATCGGGAAGATGCACCATTTCGTGCCCTGACGGTGATGATCGATATAGCGGATACGGTAAAGCACGGGGTCGCGCATATTGAAGTTACCGCTTGCGAGATCGATTTTAGCGCGGAGAGTGTATTTTCCTTCGGGGAATTCGCCCGCGCGCATACGGCGGAACAAATCAAGGCTTTCGTCGATAGGACGTTCGCGGTAGGGCGAAACGGCAGGCTTCTGCAAATCGCCGCGGTATTCGGAAAATTCCGAAGCGGAAAGCTCGCAAACGTAAGCGTCGCCATTCATAATAAGCTGTTCGGCAAGGCGGTAGGTTTCTTCGAAATAATCGGAGCCGTAGAAGAAGCGGTCGTCCCAATCGAAGCCGAGCCAGTGAATATCCTCTTTTATCGCATCGACAAATTCGGTATCCTCTTTTGCGGGGTTGGTATCGTCCATACGAAGATTGCAAAGTCCGTTATAGCGAACGGCAGTGGAAAAGTCGATAACAAGCGCCTTGCAGTGTCCGATATGAAGATAACCGTTGGGCTCCGGCGGGAAGCGGGTATGAATCTTTAAATCGGGATTTTTGGCAAGATCTTCATCGATAATATCGAAAATGAAATTTGTGGATTCCATATAAATACTCCTTTATTTTGAAACTCGCGCAAGGACTCTTTCCCTGCCGAGAATCTTCATAACCTCATACAGATCGGGGGAGTTCATTCTGCCGGTAACGGCAACTCTGAGGAACATACTTACGTCGGCAACCGAGCCCTTAAAGCTTTCGGGGCTTGCCTTGTATTGCTTCATATCGGGACAGAAGCCGTTCTTTTCGGCGATAGCCTTAATGTTTGCAAACCAATCGTTCTGCTCGACGGTTTCGTCGTAGCTTGCGGCAAAATCGGCAAGAACAGCAGCAATATCCTCTGCCTTGAAGCTTTCGGGAATGCTGTCCTGAGCTTCGAAAAGCTCGTCGTAGAAGAAGGACATATAGTTCTTGACCTCGCTCCAGAGAGCAATATCCTTACGCGGTTTTTTGCCGCCTCTGCCGATAGCGAGAATTCTTACGGCATATTCCTTATCGGATTCGAGAATTTTTGCAAATTCTTCGTCGTTTTCCTTCGCCCAAGCGAGTGTGAAATCGTAAACCTCTTCGGCGGTAAGGCGCGAAATAACGTTTTTCGAAACGTCGTTGAGCTTATCGAGGTCGAACAACGAGCCCGAAACGCTCATTTTCTTTGTGGTGAA
>JAZTXJ010000007.1:0-112944 GCA_045636285.1 Eubacteriales bacterium | reverse complement strand
CATAATTTTCTCTTTTTCTTGCTCGGTGACTTCGCTTTTTTGAGCAATGTTTTCAAGAATAGAGAAAGGAAAGAGAAAGAAGTCCTGATTTACCGACGAAAAGATCTTTATATAATCCCGATAGTTGATTTTTTGTATGTTAATTCCATTAAGTAAGATTTCGCCTTCTGTTGGTTCATACATTCTGGTCATTAACAATACAAAGGATGTTTTCCCCGCTCCATTGTAGCCAACGATCCCCAATTTTTCCTTATTGCTGATCTTAATATTGATGTTCTTTAAAACATAGGAATTACTGTTTGGATATCGAAACGATACATTTTTAAACTCTATTTCAATATCATTCGTATTTAAATCCGAAAGTGTCAGTCCGGAATCATCATCAAATTTGCTGGCATACTTCAGGAATGATTTATATTTATGAATATAATGCAAACTATTATTAAAACTCAAAATATTCGTCGCTACAAAAGAAGAAGCAGTCATAAAATTAATCAACGATGTAATTCCCATTGTGAATTCACCGGGAGTGATTTCCCCATTCAATGCATTTATTCCGATCAACACATACGCTGAAACCTGAAAGGCAATGTTGAGGAAAAAGGCAACCACTTCAATTATACCGTCTTTTTTTATTCTGCGTAAGTTAAAAGTCAAAATGTTTTTCTGAAAATGTTCTATTTTTTCAAAAACATAATCTTTCAGATTAAACATATCAACATCTTTCTTAGCTGGTATGCTTTTTGAAATTTGCGATACATAACCAAGTTTTCGCTGTTCGCCCGTGGTGTCCACCTGAAATTTCAAATTGTATTTTTGCCTGTAGATATGCAAAACAGACTGTAAGATAATTACAAGCAATAATATCAAAAACAACGCATTGTTTAACATGGTCATGATAACCACAATACCAATCAATGATATGATCTGCGAAATTGTATCAAATACTGTTGAAATATTTGTAAAATAATTATTGCCATGAGCAATTTGATTAATCAATAGTATATTGTCTTGAAAAGCAGGATCGTTAAATTGCTCATAATCCATATTCAAGCATTTGTAGTTTATATCATTGCTTATTTTGTTGGTAAATCTCAAAAAAAGATACTCTTTTACTTTTCCCAAGTAAATATTAACGGTCGTCAGGAAAAAGATCGAGCCAAACATCAACGAAATATTAAAGAGCAATTCCGAGAAGGCTACCCTTTGTGAAATTCCATCAATAATCAACCCCGAAAATATAATTGTTGGAAACGGCTGAAGCGCAGACACCAAAACATTGAGAAGCAAAACCAAAAACAACCGCTTGTCATACCGCCATATTTCACGAAATGAACTTATAAAATCTTCTAACCGTATACGTTCTTTTTCTTTCATACGCGGATCCCTCCTGGTTATTCCATATTCAGAGAAACGAACATATCATGAACCAACGAATCAACTGAAAGTACCGAAGAATAACATTTATATACTCCTAATTCTTTAAGTTCATCAATCGTCTTTTGCTCGGTTTCGACGGCAGTAGTCAGGTTCACCAAAACAACTACTTCAGGTTCAATTTCTTTTATTTTCTTTATCAAGCTAAAAATATCATACGCCGCGCTCTGTGCGATAAAAATAATTTTGGGTTCGAATGTTTTCACTTTATCCAAAATATTCTCTTTCGCACTAACGTAGTCTACTTGATACGTATCGGGAACTTCATTCTCAATTAAGTCGCCTAACGTTATCATTTTTCCTTTTTTTATCTTCTTTTCTTGAATGAATAAAACTCTAATCTTTTCCATGTTTTCCTCCATCAACATATTACAATTGCATGCTATTCAAAGCACACTGCGTATTTTTCGTTCTTGCGTAATTCATTTTTGAAATCTTCGGGCAGGTGCTTAACCTCTTTCTGCCAAAAGTTTTCTCCAAGGGGGCGCAAATCGCCTTTTTCGATCGGCTTTAAATAAGATACCAAAGGCGCGGAATATGAATAAACGTCTTCCGAACAAATTGTTTCGTATTCCTTGAAATGTTCAAACCCTTTGTCGAAATATTCAAGTGCCTTTTTATAATCTTCATTGATATGGGATTCGTAATGCGCCAAATGCATATATAGATTGCCTATATTTTGATGATATGCACCGCATCTGCCGTCCTCGAAAATCGTTTCAAATAGGATTATAAGCGCCGATTTCATTTTTTGTCCGAAATCAGAATCGTAAAGACTTATCTTTGAAGCCAGTGCGTTGGAAATGGCTATGCGAAGTTCACAAAGCAATGTCATAACTCGTTCGGCTTGATACCTCATCATTTCTTCGCCGTCGGCTGTGTTCGGCATTAGCATTTCCTTGCCGATAACGAGAGAGCTTTGTGCTTCTGCCAACGCCTTTGCCTCCTTGTATTTTCCTACTTGCATATACAGCGAGGTCATTCTGAGTATAGCTATTTCACGAACCTTTGGAGAAGGATCCGCTTTTAACAGTTTTTCAAACGCCGATAATGCTTCTTGGAAATATGGATTTTGCGAATTGTATTCGGTATCGTAGCGCAATATGCCCGATTCACTATCATGATTGCTCTTTATTCCGTATTTGTTGAAACCCCACGTGTAAAGAGAATGCGCAAGCTTCGAAAGTATTCTCGGTTCGTTAGGAAACTCGTCGGCGGCTATGCGTAGCATATCGATACAGCGTTCAACTTCTTCGGATACGCTTCCCTGATAAAGCTGAAATCCTTGGTTTCTGAGAACCTTATCGGCTTTATCTAAAATATTTTTTATCTTTTCTTCTCTGTCGGAATGGTATCCGAATAATTCGTCGATAGAAACGTGAAAATAATTCGCGATTGCGGGTATCATTTCCATATCGGGATAACCGCCGTTTGCTTCCCAGCGGGATATTGCTTGCGAGGTTACGCCCAACGCTTCGGCAAGGTTTTCCTGCGTGCGACCGTCGCGTTTGCGAAGCTCGCGTATTTTTTGTCCTAAATCAAGCTGCATAAAAGCACCTCCAATGTTTGTTTATCACCGGTGTGATTTTATTATAGCGCGTATTTCCGAAAAAACAATTATCAATTCGTTGTTTCGAACTCAATTCATAGTTGTATTTTGCCGCCAAAGCGGTGGAATCACTGTTTTTTCGGCAAAAACTCGAAAAAATATAAAATGCTATTTACTTTTGTCACAAAATAGGGTATAATGATTGTAATTTTGAATATAAAGCATTTAAGGAGTGTCATTTTAATGAAACTTTCACCTCTTCAGACTGCAAGATATCAGTATACCCCCAAGCTGCCCGGTATGCTCAGAAACGGTATTTCCGAAATCTGCGTTAAGGACGGCTTGCCCACCGAAAGCGTTGCGGATCAGGAAAAGATTCAGGCGCTTTTCCCCAACACCTACGGCAAGAACGAAATTACCTTCCAGAAGGGACAGAACACCGCAGAAGCTAAGACCCAGAAGGTTGGCGTTATCCTTTCGGGCGGTCAGGCTCCCGGCGGACACAACGTTATCTGCGGCTTGTACGACGCATTGAAGGCAACCGACAAGAACAACGTTCTTTACGGCTTCAAGGGCGGTCCCTCCGGTCTTTTGGAAGACGATTATATTATTTTCGATGACGAATACATCAACGCGTTCCGTAACACCGGCGGCTTCGATATTATCGGCTCCGGCAGAACCAAGCTCGAAACCGAAGAACAGTTCGCAATCGTAGCTGAAGTTTGCAAGAAGCACGGCATCAACGCTATCGTTATCATCGGCGGCGACGACTCCAACACCAACGCGGCTGTTTTGGCAGAATATTTCGCGGCAAACAATGCAGGCGTTCAGGTTATCGGCTGTCCCAAAACCATCGACGGCGACCTTAAGAACGAAGATATCGAATGCTCCTTCGGCTTCGATACCGCTACCAAGACTTACAGCGAAATTATCGGTAACATCGAACGCGACGCAAACTCCGCAAAGAAGTACTGGCACTTCGTTAAGGTTATGGGCCGTTCCGCTTCTCACGTTGCTCTCGAATGCGCGCTCCAGACCCGTCCCAACATCTGCTTGGTAGGCGAAGAGGTTGCGGCAAAGAAGATGTCTATGGCAGAAATCGCAGACTATATCGCAGATTCCGTTGCTACCCGTGCGGCAAAGGGCTGGAACTTCGGCGTTGCTATCATTCCCGAAGGTATCGTTGAATTCGTTCCCGAATTCTCGGTTCTTATCGCAGAAATCAACGAGCTTCTCGCAGGTGAAAAGACCGAAGCGTTCAACGCACTTCCCACTTGGGCAGAAAAGTATGCATTCATCGAAAACGGTCTTACCAAGGAATCGATGGCTGTATTCGCTATCCTTCCCGAATCCATTCAGCAGCAGCTCTTCCTTGAACGCGACCCCCACGGTAACGTTCAGGTTTCGCTTATCGAATCCGAAAAGCTCTTCTCTGCACTCGTTGCAGATAACCTCAAGGCTCGCAAGGCTGCAGGCACCTATAACGGCAAGTTCTCTGCACTCCACCACTTCCTCGGCTACGAAGGACGTTGCGCGTTCCCCTCGAACTTCGATGCAGACTACTGCTACTCTCTCGGCTACAATGCATTCATGCTCATCCAGTACGGCTATACCGGCTATCTTTCCAAGGTTTCTAACCTCAGCAGCCCCGCAGAAGAATGGGTTGCAGGCGGTATGCCTATGACCAAGATGATGAACATCGAAAGAAGACACGGTAAGGACAAGCCCGTTATCCGCAAGGCTCTCGTTGAGCTCGACGGCGCACCCTTCAAGTTCTTCGCGGCAAACAGAGCAGAATGGGCAGAAAACACCTGCTTCGTTTACCCCGGTGCTATTCAGTACTTTGGCCCGAGCGAAGTTTGCGATGCAACCACCATCACTCTCGCTCTCGAACAGGGTAAATAAAATCATAAAGCTTTAAAAACGAAAAACGCGGACTTGGCGGTCTTTGCCGTCTTGTCCGCTTTTTTATTCCGCCGCAGTAACCGATTTTGCGTATCGCGTATATAATATAAGGATAACGATATGCGGTGTGCTCAAAGACGGGCGGCGGGTTTTATGCAAAAAATTGAAATTTGTCGGTTTTTATTGACAAGTCGAAATATATTTGCTATAATCCACTATATAGTATGCGGTGAAGTATACCTTTTCGTTTTTTTACGGCTTTTGTTGTGAAAAATTCGGGCGTTTTTGCCCGAGTTGCTTGTTTGTTGTATATGCGACCGCTGTTTAATTCGGCTGTTTTTTGGGTGGACGATGGGCTACAAAAAGTATATAAACGATTACCGCAAGGAATATATTGTTAAGCCCAACGGCAAACCCGGCGTAACGGCTGTTTATATCGGAAAATATTTTCGGTTCGCGGCAAACGAAGCCGATTTCAAAAAGACAAGAAAGCTTTTTTGCTGTCTTTCGGCGTTTGCCCTGATTTGCTGTATCCTTCCGCTTTTATTCAATAGCAAATCAATGCATCAGTTTTATGTCGCGGTCCCGCAAGCGTTGTCGCTTTTCCCGATTGCACATCTTTTAATGGGCGTTGCGAACCTTTATTTGAAAAAGCCGCCGCTCATACGCGAATTCCGCGATAAAACGGTGGGCAGAATAACAACCAATTCGGCGGCGACAGGGTGTGCGCTTGCCGCAAACGCGGTTTTGCGTTTGGTTTATTGCTTCGTTGCATCGTTTACCGTGCTCGACGTAATATTCGCAATTCTTTCGATAATCGGCTCGGCTTCGGCGTGGTACGTGTTCGCGAAGCGTCCGCTTATCGCAACAGAGGAATGCGAAGCACCCGAAAACACTTAATTCAATTCGGTTTTTATTTGCGCGAAGCGCATAAATAAAAATATTAAAATTTTTTCAGGAGGAAAAACTCATGAAGAACAGCATTAGACTGTTAGCATTACTTCTCGTTTTAGTAATGTCCCTTTCTATCGTTGCTTGTAACGGTACTACCGAAGAATCTTCTCAGGCTGCTACCGAATCAAGCCAGACCGAACAGAACACCACCGATTTGGACGCTGTAAGCGACAAAAAGGCACCCGCTCCCTCGATTCCCGATTACAAGGGCGGCGACACTCTCGTTGTGGGCTACGACGCTTTCTCTGAAAAGTTCAGCCCCTTCTTCGCTACCACTGCATACGACCAGGATGCAGCAGGCATGACCCAGGTAGGTCTTCTCTCCACCGACCGTGAAGGCAACGTTGTCCTCAAGGGTATCGAAGGCGAAAAGATCTCCTTCAACGGCACCGAATATACCTATAACGGTATCGCTGACTGTGTTATCACCAAGAACGACGACGGCAGCCTCGTTTACGAATTCAAGCTCCGTGAAGACGTTTTCTTCTCTGACGGCACCAACCTCACCGCAGACGACGTAATCTTCTCTATGTACGTTCTTTCCGACCCCACCTATGATGGCTCCAGCACCTTCTATACGCTCCCCATCAAGGGTATGAAGGAATACAGAGGCGGTATGTCCGCTCTCTCTAACCTCCTTCTCGCAGACGGCCCCGAAAAGACCAGCGAATTCTACACCAAGGAACAGGCTGACTACTACTGGGCAGCATTCGAAAAAGCAGGTCTTGCATTCGCTAAGGGTATTCTCGATGACATCATCGCAGTTTACGGCGAACAGTACGAACTTTCCAACTATGCAGACGCAGCAGAGTTTTGGGGTTATGCAGACGTCACCACCGAAGCTGACTTCTGGGCAGCTATGAAGGAAAGCTACGGTTACGATATCTCCGATGAAGGTATCAACTACGAAGCATTCAACGAATCCATCGTAGACCTTATCAACAAGGAACTCGGCGACAAGGTTAACGAATACGCAGCAGGTGTAGTTACCGGCGATTCCGCAGCTAACATTTCCGGTATCGAAAAGACCGGTATGTACTCTCTCAAGGTTACCCTTGAAAAGTTCGACGCAGTTGCTATTTACCAGCTCGCAGTTACCGTTGCACCTCTCCACTACTACGGCAGCAGAGATGCATTCAAGTACACCGAAAACAAGTTCGGCTTCACCAAGGGCGACCTCTCCGGCGTTAAGTCGAAGACCACCAAGCCCCTCGGCGCAGGCGCATACAAGTTCGTTAAGTATGAAAACGGCGTAGTTAACTACGAACGTAACGAATACTACTACGACGGATGCCCCAAGATCAAGTACATCAACTTCCAGGAAACCGACGCAGGTAACAAGTTTGCAGGCGTTCAGGCTGGCACCTTCGATATCACCGACCCCAACTTCGACACCGTTACCGTTGACGCTATCAAGGCTGCTAACGGCGGCGAACTCACCGGCAGCAAGGTAACCACCTACACCGTTGACAACCTCGGTTACGGTTACATCGGTATCTGCGCTAACACCGTTAAGGTTGGCAACGAAAAGGATTCCGAAGCTTCCAAGAACCTCAGAAAAGCATTTGCAACCCTCTTCTCCGTTTACAGAGAAACCGCAGTTAACTCCTACTACGGCGACAGAGCTTCTGTTATCAACTACCCCATCTCCAACACCTCTTGGGCAGCTCCCAAGCCCGCTGACGAAGGCTACGCAATCGCATACTCCAAGGGCGTTGACGGTAAGGACATCTACACCGCTAACATGACCGAAGTTGAAAAGTATGACGCAGCTCTCGCAGCAGCAGTTGAATACCTCAAGGCAGCAGGCTTCACCTACGAAGGCGACAAGTTCACTGCAGCTCCCGAAGGAGCAAAGCTCTCCTATGAAGTAATCATCCCCGCAGACGGTATTGGTGACCACCCCGTTTACAACGTATTCACCAACACCAAGGACGCTCTTGCTAAGGTTGGCATCGAACTCGTTATCACTGACCCCTCTGACTCCAACGTTCTTTGGGACAGCCTTGACGCAGGCGAATGCGAAATCTGGGCAGCAGCTTGGGGCGCAACCGTTGACCCTGATATGTACCAGGTATACCACAGCTCCAACATCGTAGGCCTCGAAGGCTCTACCGGCTCTAACCACTACAGCATCACCGATAAAGACCTCGACAAGCTCATCGAAGAGGCTCGTACCAGCGAAGATCAGGCATTCAGAAAGGCAACCTATAAGGAATGTCTCGAAATGATTCTCGACTGGGGTGTTGAAGTTCCCACCTACCAGAGACAGAACGCTATCATCGCTTCCACCGAAGCAGTCAAGGTTGAAACCATGACTCCCGATATCACCACCTTCTGGGGCTGGATGAACGACATCGAAAACCTCGAAATGAACTAATAGCAGAATCGGGTATCTAATTAGTTTAAATCATTGATTTTTTCGGTAAGAGTCTGCGGATTCCGCAGACTCTTACTTGAGTATTAGCAACCGCTCATATTTTTACAGGACGGTGAAATTTTATGTTGAAATTCATTATCAAGCGTCTGCTTTACTGCACGCTGATACTGTTTATCGTAATGTTCGTTATATATACCCTTATGGCAAGTCTGCCCTCGGGTTATATCGAAAAGCAAGCCCGTTTGCTTTCCCAGCAGCCCGGCACCCAAAAGAGCTATGAACAGTGGGTTTCCGAAATGGAAGTTAATTTGGGTATGGATAAAGGCCTCGGCGAAGGTTACGTGACCTGGCTCGGTAATGCAGTAAAGGGTGATTTCGGCGAAAGCTGGAACTGGACGGTTCCCGTTGTCGAAAAATTCAAGGACGTTATTTGGTACAGCTTTGTACTAAGCCTTATAGCATTTGTATTGGAAGTGGCGATAGCTATACCTCTCGGTATACTTGCCGCAAAGAAGCAATACGGTGTTGCCGACTATACCATATCGGTCGTTGCGCTCGTTGGTATATCGATGCCCACCTTCTTCCTTGCTTCACTTTTGAAATTGGTATTTGCCGCACAACTTAATTGGTTTGATATCGGCGGTATGCAGGGCAGAGGCTACGAACAGCTCGACGCGTTCGGCAAGTTCCTCGACACCTGCCATCATATGGTATTGCCCGTTATAACTTTGACAATAATCGGCATCGGCGGCCTTATGCGTTATACCCGTACCAATACTCTTGAAGTTCTGAACGCAGACTATATCAGAACCGCAAGAGCAAAGGGTCTTTCCGAAAAGCGCGTTATCGGCTACCATGCTTTCAGAAATACACTTATACCTATCGTAACTATCGTCGGCGGTTCGCTCCCCGGACTTTTCTCGGGTGCGCTTATCACCGAAACTTTATTCGATATCAGAGGTATCGGTTACGTTTCCTATCACTCTATGGTCAACGGCGATATACCGTTTACAATGTTCTATCTGGCGTTCTCGTCGATACTTATTCTTTTGGGCACCTTGATGTCCGACATTCTCTACGCAGTGGTTGACCCGCGCGTAAGACTCAATTAGGAGGTGCCGCAACGTGAGTAATAAAAAACAGGACGAAAGCGTTAACACCAAGGTTAACGAAAACGAAACTCCGAAAAAAGAGCCGGTTATGACTCTTGACGATGCGGCGCGCGTTAAGGTACTCAGCCCCGCTCGCTTGGTATTCAAGCGTTTTATCCGTAACAAGCTCGCGATTTTCGGAACCGCAGTATTGGTTCTTTTGTTCCTTTTCTGCTTTATCGGTCCGCTTTTCTATCCCTACGAAGAGCTCGACATTTTCTATGGCTGGCGTGAACAGAACGACGACTATGCCTATGCACAGATCCGTTCGGAATACGTTACCTATTGGAATCCCGAAGTTGATGAGGATATTAAAAAATCCTTGAGCTACGTTGACCGTAACGTCAACAGCACTATTCAAAAAATGCTCGCCTCCGAAAACGAGGAAGAGAAGAACAGCTATAACATCGAATCCGACGACGGAACCTTTTACAACCTTGTAAAGCTTTCCGACGACGCTTATGCTCTTAAGGACAGTACCTACGTTGTAGTTGCCGATTTCTTCGGTAATGCGATCAAGGGTGTTGCTACCTTCAGAGAAGGCTATGAAGATCTCGGCGAAGAATTTTCTGCTGCCGCAGCTGCATCAATTAAGAGCGGAAGCTTTGAATTCAACGGCAAGAAGTATGATATTGTAAAGGATAAGAACGGCACCAAGCAGGATTACGATATCTATTGTGATACCGCTGCAGATGGCGAAACGAAGTATTATTTCGTTTCTACCGTTGTTACCCCCACCTTCTACAAAACCGACGATTTCCATGCCTACAATAAGGACAGCGCGTTCAAATACAACGCATACATCTCTGCATATACCGGCGCGACCGAATTTACCTATAACAACGTAAAATTCGGCGTGAAGATGGACGAAGGCACTCCCATTCTTGCGAAGAACGGCGAAGATTTTGCATTCCTCTCTCCCTTCACCGCGTCCAGCAGCGATACTGCAACCGCGCTTAATATCGAATTCCAGCTCGAGCTCGAAAAGACTGTTGTTCAGATGGCAAACAATTCTGCGGCAGTCGGCACAGAGGTTTCGTTCAACGCTCTTGCACCCAAGCTTGAAGAAGGTAAAGAGGTTCTCGACGAAGAAGGCAACGTCGTTTTGGAAGAAACCAAATTCGTTGTTAAGAGAGAACAGAACGACTACACCGTTTGGTGTATCTCCGATATTTATAAGATTCTTATTTACGAAAAACCCAGCGCAGAGCACATTCTCGGTACCGACGCACACGGTATGGACGTATTCGCAAGAATTATGTTCGGCGGCCAGATTTCGCTTATGGTCGGCTTTATCGTCGTGCTTATCGAAATGATTATCGGCGTTATCATGGGTGGTATCGCAGGCTATTTCGGCGGCTGGGTAGACAATATTATAATGCGTCTTGTTGACGTATTCTATTGTATCCCCTCGATGCCTATCCTTATTATCACGGGCGCATTGTTCGACGAACTCAACCTTCGCGCAGAAGTAAGACTTGCGTGGATGATGGCGATACTCGGCTTCCTCGGCTGGGCAGGCGTTGCCAGAATGGTAAGAGGTCAGATCCTTTCGCTTCGTGAACAGGAATTTATGGTTGCGGCAGAAGCATCCGGCTTGAGCACAAGCCGCCGTATCTTCCGTCACCTCGTTCCCAACGTAATGCCCCAGCTTATCGTTCAGGCTACAATGGGTCTTGGCTCGGTTATTATTACCGAATCGACTCTTTCGTTCTTGGGCTTAGGCGTAAAGCATCCCTTGGCAACTTGGGGTAATATGATGAACAACATCACCCAAAAGGTAGAACAGCTCACCGCATACGCATATATCTGGGTACCTATCGGATGCCTTATCTGCTTGGCGGTTATTGCCTTTAACTTTGTGGGCGACGGCTTGAGAGATGCATTCGACCCGAAAATGAAACGTTAAAGGAGGCGGAAAAATGAGTAAGAACAAAGAAAACAAAAAGAAAAGCTCATATATCAGCGGTAAAGAATCGCAAAAGATTTCCGCTTTCAACAAAAAACTTACAAAAAAGCTCGAAAAACGCAGAGCTGCAAATAACGTAAACCCCGAAACCTATATCACCAAAATGCGCGACCCCAACAATATTTTGGAGTTCGATAACGTTTGTACCTTCTTCTTTACCGACATCGGTACCGTAAAAGCGGTTGACGGTATTTCGTTCGATATTCCCAAGAACAGTACCGTTGGCGTCGTTGGCGAATCGGGTTGCGGTAAGAGCGTTACCTCGCTTTCGGTTATGCAGCTCGTGCAAAGACCTGTCGGTCAGGTTGTCGGCGGCGAAATCCGCTTCAATTTCGATAACGGTAACGCATACAATATCGTAAACGTTCCCAATTCCGAAATGATGAAGATCAGAGGTAATAAAATCTCGATGATCTTCCAGGAACCGATGACTTCCTTGAACCCCGTTTTCCGTATCGGTATGCAGGTTGATGAGGTTATCAATCTTCACAATCCCCAGCTTACCAAGGAAGAGGTCAAAGCAAAAACCATCGATATGCTCAAGCAGGTCGGCATTGCAAACGCAGAAGGCGTTTATAAAATGTTCCCGCACGAGCTTTCGGGCGGTATGCGTCAGCGTGTTATGATCGCTATGGCGTTGGTATGTAAC
The DNA here is from genome assembly GCA_045636285.1 of Eubacteriales bacterium. GTDB lineage: Bacteria > Bacillota > Clostridia > Oscillospirales > CAG-382 > Coliplasma. The sequence continues at coordinate 100,950 of JAZTXJ010000007.1, read as the reverse complement.
CCCGAGCTTATTATAGCCGATGAACCTACCACCGCGCTCGACGTTACCATTCAGGCACAGATTTTGGATCTCCTTCAGGAATTAAAGGATAAGATCAACAGCTCGATTATGCTTATCACTCACGACTTGGGTGTTATAGCACACATGGCTGACTACGTTGTAGTTATGTATGCGGGCAGAATTGTCGAAAAGGGCACAAAGGAAGACATCTTCCACAACCCGATTCACCCCTATACTATCGGTCTTATGAAGAGTAAGCCCGCAATCAACAAAAAGGTCGATGCTCTTTATAATATCCGCGGCAACGTTCCTAACCCTGTAAATATGCCCAATCACTGCTATTTTAAGGACCGTTGCGACTATTGCACCGCAGATTGCGATTCGAAATATCCGCCTGTAATCAAGGTAAGCGATACTCACTTTGTATCCTGCTATCGTTATTTCAACGAAGGTCAGGTAGTCGAATACCCCAAAACTGTAGATCCGGAGGTGCTTTTGAATGAACTTAAATAATTCCGGCAATTCTATGGATAAGCCTATTGTAGAAGTACGCGGACTCAAAAAGTACTTCCCCATAAAGTCCAGCTTCTTCAAGGTTACTGTCGGCAACGTAAAAGCTGTCGATGACGTTTCGTTCAATATCAAAGCAGGCACCACGCTCGGCGTCGTTGGCGAATCGGGCTGCGGTAAAACCACGATGGGCAGAACGATGTTGCGTTTGTATCCCATTACGGACGGCGAAGTGCTTTACCGCGGATTGAGCTTCGAAAAGCTCACAGTTGCAGAGCTTAAAAAGGCTTTGCCCGCAGAAGCAAGAGCAACCGTTGGTTCTACCAAGGAAGAGCTTATCGCATATTTCGAAGAAAACGGTATCGACATCAATAAATTGAGCAAGAAAGCGCTCAGCAAGCTCCGTTCCGATATTCAAATCATCTTCCAGGACCCTTATTCCAGCTTGAGCCCCAGATTGCCTATCGGCGAAATCATCGGCGAAGCGGTAAGACAACACAAAATCGTTCCGAAGAGCGAATATAACGAATACGTCAGCTCGATAATGCGCGCTTGCGGCTTGCAGGAATATCATAAGGACAGATATCCTCACGAATTCTCGGGCGGTCAGCGTCAGAGAATCTGTATCGCTCGTGCATTGGCAATGAACCCCAAGGTTGTTGTTTGCGACGAACCCGTTTCTGCGCTCGACGTTTCGATTCAGGCACAGATTATCAACCTGCTTAAAGAGCTTCAGGATGAAAGAGGCTTGACCTATATATTCATCTCGCACGACCTTTCGGTTGTACAGCACATCTCCGATGAGGTTGCGGTTATGTATCTCGGAAGCATGGTAGAGCTCGCTTCGAAGGACGATCTCTTCGAAGAACCTCTCCACCCCTATACAAAAGCGCTTCTTTCGGCGATCCCCGTACCCGATCCCGACGTAAAGATGAACCGTATAGTTCTTGAAGGCGACCTTCCCAGCCCCGCAAATCCCCCCAAGGGCTGTAAGTTCCATACCCGCTGTGCTCACTGCTTCGACCGTTGCAAGAACGAAGCGCCTGCGTTTAACGAATATAAGCCCGGCCATTTCGTTGCTTGCCACCTTTACGACAAAAAGAACGACGAGTAATACGCTATGAAAAAGAACAAGAAAAAAGAATACGACGATGACGACGGAAGAGTAATTGCCCCGATGAACGTCGAGGGAATGCCCTGGTATAACGAAAAACCGAAATCGGTTTTCGCACCCAAAAAGCGCAATTCTTCGTCCGAGGATGAGCTTCATCTCTCCAAAAGAGAACAGCGCGCTATGATGGGCGGCGTGTTTGCCGCGGCGCTTCTGGTTGCCGGCGTGTTTGCCCTTGCGGCATTATTGTTCATTCTTTTCTGTGTGTACGTCTGGTTCAAATAAGTAACCTTTTTGGCGGTATAAATCCGCAAAAGGCAAAAGCCAATAAAAACACAAAACCGCCGAGGGATAGCCTTCGGCGGTTTCTTTCGTTGATAAGTATTAGTTTATTGACAAAATCAACTTATTGTGATATATTAAGTGAAAATCCAAAGGAGCGCGGAAAATGATTCGTATATTCAATGCAAAAATGAATCAGCAGCAACCCATTGTCGCAATCGGCAACGGGCTTGTTTTCTTGCGTTCATAATGTTGTTCATGCAACAATAATTCTACACAAGAACGGTTAAAAGCTCGCGCCGAGCCTTTAACCGTTTTTATTTTTATTTGATTTTGAAAGGAAAAATTATGGAATCTATCGACAAATCGGTGCTGGACTTTTATGAGTGCGGCGGTGAAATGAACAGGTTAAGAGAGGGTATCGGCTTAATCGAATTCGAGAGGACAAAGGAGCTTCTTTTGCAATATCTTCCGAAGCCGCCCGCGGTTATTTACGATATAGGCGGGGGTTACGGTGAATATTCGTATTGGCTTGCGGATAAGGGATACGAGGTGCATTTGTTTGACCTTTCAAAAAGAAATATCGAAATGAGTGCGACGTTGAAGGCGGAATATCCCAAAGCAAAGCTCGCCGCATGCGAAGTATGCGACGCTCGTTCGGTTCCCCGCGGCGACAAAAGCGCAGATGCGGTATTACTTATGGGACCGCTTTATCATTTGCTCGAATACAAGGACAGAATATTGGCGATCAACGAAAGCAAACGATTGTTAAAGGACGGCGGCTTGCTGTTTTCGGGGGCAATAACGCCCTATTCGGTACTGCTTCACAGCATAACGCTTTACCGAGCAGGCGAGGGGAGCAAAGCACGAAGGCTGGATAACCCCGACTTCTTTAATATGGTCGAGCGCGAGCTTTGCGACGGCTCACATATCAACCCCGAAAAAAGCATCGTCGGCGGGCTTGGAACCTCGCACCTGCATACCGCAAAGGAATTAAAAGCAGAGCTTTGCGATTGCGGTTTATCAAACACCCGCATTCACGGAGTTATGGGCGGTGCGTGGCTGGCGCAGGATATAGAAGGACTGTGGAGCAACGCCGAAACGCGCGAAGCACTTATGCGTACGGTGCGTATGCTTGATTTCCACGATGAAATAATCGGTCTTTCGGGGCATTTGTTGGCGGTTTCTTTCGTTGACTAAACAGGCTTGGTGTGGTAGAATAAAAACGTAATTTAACCGACCGAGAGGGCACGCAATGAAGCTTTACGCACCGAAATATTACAATGAATTCAAGTGCATTGCCGAAAAATGCAACCATAGCTGTTGTATCGGCTGGGAAATCGATATAGACGAAGCCGCGCTCTGCAAATACCGCGCGAGCAAGCATCCGTATGCAAGCGAGGTTCTGAACAGCATCGAGCAGGGCGAAAGCGCGCACTTTAGGCTTTGCGAGGGCGAGAGATGCCCGCACCTTGATAAAAAAGGGCTTTGCAGGATAATTCTTAATCTCGGCGAGGGGTTTCTTTGCGATATATGCCGCGAGCACCCGCGTTTTTATAACCAAACCCAAAACGGCCTTGAGGTCGGGCTTGGCTTGGCGTGCGAGGAGGCGTGTCGGCTTATACTTAACTCCGATTCTTATGGCGATATTATCGAAATCGGTGAAGCCGAAGCGGGAAACAAATTCGAATTCGACCCGCGGATATTGCGAAACCGCGTTTATTCGTTGCTTTCCGACCGCAAAACAGATTACAACCAACGGCTTTTGAATATTTACCGCGAATTTTCGGTCACGCCCGAAAAGCTTAGCGACAGCGAATGGAAGTCGGTTATAGCAGAGCTTGAATATCTCGATAATTCGCACAGAGATATGTTTTCCTGCTATTCTTCAAAGCTTTTTGTTTGTGCAGAGCAGGAAAAAACGCTTGAACGCGCGCTTGCATATTTCGTTTACCGCCATTGCACCGCCGCGCAAAGTGAAGAGGAATTCAATTCCTTGCTCGGCTTTTGCCTGTTTTGCGAAAGACTGCTGGCATCGCTTTTGCGAAACGGCGGGGAAGACGTATTGACGCTTGCGCGCATTATATCCGAGGAGCTTGAATATTCCGAGCAGAATACCGAGGATATTGTTTTCGAATTTTCTCTGTGATTTTACAAATCCATTACATTTCGGGCATATAATAACCAAATAAACCACCCGAATATTTTGCGGTTTATCGGTTCTTACTGCGGTTTTTGGTCTTGGATTGCGAAAATTTTTCATTTTTTCGCAAACCTTTTCGCGATTTCAGACACTATATATGTAGGTTAGAAATCAACCTTAAGTTGAGAACCGCTAAACGATAAGGTAATTGACTTGTCGGGGAGTTTATAATAAAATTATATGAACAGAAAATTCAAGGATGGGGAAAACAATGAAAAGAAGGACACATTCTTTTAGAACAATTTCGTTGCTTTTGGCGGTTTTAATGCTGTTGTCTGTCTTTGCCGCCTGCGGTGAAGCCGAAAGCACCTCTTCCGAAGCGGCTTCGGAAAGCAGTGCCGCTTCTTCGCAAGTCGATGAAAGCCCGAACGCTTCCTCGGCTCCTTCTTCCGAAGCGGAATCGAGCGAAGCTTCCTCCGAAGCGGAATCGAGCGGCGACGAAACGAGCGCAGAAAGCTCCGAGCAAGAAAGCTCCGAAACGTCCGAAGAATCATCCGAGCCCGAAATCGATTACGGCGAGGATATGGACAAGGCGTTCCGCCTTTCGAGCATCGATGACCTTACCGACGAAAACGGAACACGCTCCTATATCGTATATGCGCCCTATACCGATAAATACGTAATTAAGGGCACGGATACAAAATCGATAACCATATCGAAAAAGGGCGAAGAGATAGAATCGGGCAAAACCGAAATAACCGCATCGCTTAAAGCGAACACGGTTTATACGCTTACGGTTGAAACCGAAAAGAAAAACGGCGATTTCAAGCTTACTACAACCGCCGAAAACCACGTGGTTACTCTGCCCTACGACGTCCAAAGCCCTGTCGATACCTCGAAGCTCGAGCTTTATAACGACGGCGAAAGCCCGCTCGTTGCCGCAAAGGTCGATTATATCAAGCGCGAGGGCGGTACTTACGTTTATTCGAACAATCCCGAGCAGTTCGGCGCACAGCACGTCGGCAAGGCGTTTATGCGAAACGACGGATTGCAAGGCGAGGTATACGTTACCTTCGAGCACGCAAACTATTCCGGCAATAACGTTTATCTCGGCTATCAGCTGAAAAACAATACAGATCACGACGTTTATATCACGATTACAAACGTCGGATATCAGTGGATCGGCACTTGGTTCGGTCAGCAGGCTTGGTATAAGTTCTACAATACGTCCTTTAAGCTTCCCGACGATTATTTCAACGCGAACGGCACGATTTCCGCAAAGTATGCGGGACTCGATTACGCATACAGCAAGATCAATCCCCGCGTTTATCAGCCTACAACCTACCGCTTGCCTGCGGGTGAATATTTTTGGGTTATCGGCGGCACGAGCGCAGACGCTTACCGCAAAATCAACGTCGACGGCTCTGCGAACAATCCCGTAAACCCCATTCGCTGTGCGAACGGCAACGTTAAATTCTCCGTAACCGGCGGAGAGGTTACCGGCACGATGTATTGCTACAGAAACGCTTCGCAGTTGGTTTCCGACCCCGAACCGCTCGGCTACGTTGCGGGCGGATATTCACAGCAATATTCGGGCATCGCGCACCATCACGGCGTTATCGACAATTATATGTCGTGGACCTTTAACGACAATACGAAGAGCCGCTTCCTTCCCGTTACCTATACGACCTATTACAGCAACAGCGTTCCTTCTTATCTAAAACCCTATTCGTCCTACAACAGCACGGCGCATACCGTTAACAGCACGAGCTGGATGACTCATCTCAACCCGCAAAACAATCATCAGGCAGTGGGTATGGATATGGTCGAATATATATGGCACGATACGAAGGGGAACGAAATAATCTTCGATAACGACCATTCCGACGGCGCAGGCGCACCCGCAAATACGGCAAACTGGATGATCGAATATCAGGATCACTTCACGTTTGTTAATCAGGGCGATAAGGAACGCAAAATCACGCTCCACCTGCGCGACCACGGTACTCTTGCGATACTTGTGCGCGACAGCAAAACGGGCGAGGTGTTTTCGGCGGATTATACCGCGGGCTTGGGCGAAAACGGCGGTATTTTCAGTAACTATCAGTACGAAATCACAATCCCTCCGCACAGCGTTAAGCAAATCACGCTCGATTATCTGCTTGTGGCGTGCTCTTACGGCAGTGTTACTCACGCAGTAAAGTTGAATTAAAAGCGCTTGTCCAAATTCGCGAAGCTCCAAGGTGTTTTTTCGAGGCGCATTTCCCCGAAAAATACAAGGATTAATTATTGTATAACGCTTGCGAAGCAAGCTTATAGCTTATAACCGAAAAAAGCAGACGTATTGTCTGCTTTTTTGTTGCGCCTACTTGACATTGACCCAGCGTCAAGTGCTATAATAAAAGTGCAATCGGAGGTGTGTAGCGTGCAAAAGGAAGAGCTTTACGATATAAGTGCAGTTTGCGAAATGCTCGGAGTAACGTCGAGAACCTTGCGCTTTTACGAGGAAAAGGGTATAATAAAAAGCATAAAGTGCTTTTCGAATCGGCGCAAGTATTCCCAAAATCAGCTTGAGCTTATAAAAAAGATTTTGGTTTTGCGGTCGCTCGGTCTTTCCGTTTCGCAAATATCAGAAATACAAAAGGGCGACAGCGAGCTCGCGCAGGCGATTATCGGGCGCAAAGCCGAAATTATTGCCAAGCTTGCGGAACTCTCGAAAACGGCGCGCCTGCTCGATAATGCGCTCAACGTTATAGAAAACGGCGGAAATATTTTCGAACCGAAAACGCAGTTGCCCGAACACGCACAGCTGCAAAATGATTTTGTTTCCGAAAATACCGAAGCGTTTATAAACGGGGAATACGAAAAGCTGTTCGACGCTTTCGGAAAAACGATGCAGGAATATACTCCGCTTTCCGCTTTGAAAAGTATTGTTGCAGATACGGTTTTGCCGCTCGGCAGATTTATATCGTTCGAAGGAATCACGCGCGACAGCGGTACGGAAAACGTTTATTACAGCCATTTGCGATACGAAAAGCTTGGCTTGCGTATAAAATTTGTGGTTTTCGAAAACAAGATAAACGGACTTTGGTTGAGTTATTACGAGCTTTAGGAGGGCAGTATGGGTAATTTTATTATCGGCGCAATAGCTTTGATTTTGTTTCTGATAATAATCGCTCTGTGCAGCAAAAGAAATATAACCGGAAAGACTTTTGTTTGTCCGCACTGTAAGCAAAGGTTTGTGCAGGAAAAGCGTAAAAACATATATTTTTCTAATATGGCGAACAATTCGGCATTTTTAAAGTGTCCGCACTGCAAAAAACGCGGTATATGCAACGAATCGAGGATAGAAGAATGAAAAAATCGCTTTTGGTTTTAGCGTTTATATGTAATATTCTTTTGCTTTCGGGGTGTGAACTGCACTGGGGCGGCGCGACCTACGACGTTCCGTGGTGGGTTTGCCTTCTTGTGCCGCTTCCGATAGTGATTTTCAGCACGGTATTGTTTATAGTGAATATGCCAAAGAACTTTTGGGCGCGATGCAGTAAGTGCTATGGGCATTTTTGGGTTAAAAAGCGCGTTGTGAGATTTGCCGCATCGCATTCGCCCGAGGACAGCTTTGAATTCGTAACTAAATGTCCGTACTGCAAAAAGCGCACGCTTTGCCAAAAATCTTACGACCAAGACGGAGAATAATCTTAAAACACCGCGGATTTTTTCTGCGGTGTTGACTTTTTATGCGAAATAAATTAAAATATAATCAGACTCGGACGAAGAAAGGAAACGATTATGAACACTTTAATGAAAAAGGGCGTATTGTTATACACAAGCTATCGCGGATACAGCGGTGGTAAATACAGCGTACCGACCGACGAGGAACTGAAGAATCTTTTAACCGTAACCGACGAAATATTGCTTATTCCTATTGCGACCTTTAACCGTTATACCGACAGAAACGGCAACGAGGTCGAGGTCGTTACCCGCGAAATTATCGACAGCATGACGCCCGATATGGTAGGCGACCCTAATAGATTGGAAACGATAAAGAAGGAATATCACGCAACGGCAGATAAGATTCTTGCCGGCAATTATCATATTAAAGATTATATCGACGATGCAAATTCCTATGCGGAACGACTTGTTGCGATAAAGCCCGACGTTAAGCTTTGGTTTTCGGTGCCTCATTCGGAATGCTGGCACGCGCTCACTCATCTTTTCGCTTCTCCCTGGGCAGATACGGTTGATCTTATAAAGAACACCGTGCGCGCAGATATTTGGGACAACAACGTTCAGGGTATCTATTTCGCAGGCGAGGACATCGTTACCGCGGGCTACACAAGATTCGATAACGATAAGCCCGAAGATGATTTCAATAATCCGATCGTTAAAGCGATGCACGCCGTTTCCGACCGCGTTCGCTCGTTCGGTAAAAATTGCCTTTGGATCCCTTATTATCACGAAGCGGCTTCGAGCTCGAAGAACCTCGGGCACGTTGTAAATCTTACAAATATCTTCGATACCGTTATTATTCAGCCGTCGTTCTTCTTCAATTCGGCGCGTGTTGATGAAATCGAAATCGTAAGCAACTGCGTTCGCAAGCAGGCGGTTGTCGATATAAACGGCAATATTATCGGCGGCAAGAAGGTGTCGAACAGCGAAATCGGCTTCGAAATGGAGATTGACGAGCAGTTCTACGACAGAGAGGGCTACCCCGAACGCTATTATGCATACGAAAAGGGATTCGGCGAATTCGTAGGCGTTCGCCCGACCGCTTATTATGCGGGCGCACCCGAAACGTTGATAAAGACCCTGCCGATTATCGATAAGTTTTATAAAAAATGAGCTTTCCTAAATTAAAAAATCCGCTCTTGTGCAGAATAACGGTGTACGTCGCCATTATTGTGCCGTGTCTTGTTTTCGGTTGGGGTGTGTTCTTTATCGAAGCGCTTCACGATGTAGCAAGAATAGCAATCTTTATTGTGAGCAATATTGCACTTATCGTAATCATCATTAAAAACGCGATGACCTTAATAATGCTCGATGTTCTGTTGGCTTCTATACGCGCACACAGCCGTGTGAGAAAGCATTTCGATTACCCGACAAAAAACGGCGGAGATGAGGTTGCAAGGCTTATCGAAAAAAGACTTTGCCTTTGGGGCAGTAAATGCAAGCCCCTAAGCCGCGAGCCGATACCGAGCCTTATCAAATACAGCGCGCGAATCTCGTGGACGATATACAACAAGGCGGTAAACAAGTTTGTTATAATCTACCGAACCGAAACGCTCGACAAAACGCTGTATGACGCGACAATCCAATCCGCAAAGACGAATACCGAAAAATACGCCGGCACGAAAAAGCGTATTATCACCGACAAGCATCAAAAGAAAGCGCCGCTTTCGGTTGCCTGCGTTCCTGTTATTATTGCAAGCAGGGTTGACGAAAAACTGTCGCAAAAGCTTTTCGACACCGTTTGTAAGGGCAACGGAACCGACGATAAGGCGTTTTTGCCCTGCGTTATCGATGTCGAAAGAGGTATTTGCGTTTTCAACAGCGAAAAGGAACCTTACTTTGGGTTTGGTTACAGCGCAAAAAGCCGCGCCTACAACCTGATAAAACGCTATGTTTTCGGCGGGAAATTGCCATTTAAAAATAACGAAGACAAGATAAAAACAAACTACGGCGACGAAAGCTTTAACGAAGAAACTTCGCTTTGGGCGCTTTGGCGTATGCTTCGCAACGAGGAAAAGGGCATTAAGCGCAAGGAAAAGAAATCGGTAAAGGCGTTAAAGGAAAACGAAATAGCGTTCGAGGACGACGCGGTCTATATTAAAATCGGCAAACGCACCGCTGTCTTGCCGACGCTTGAGGAAAACGGTGTGCTGACGGTAACCTATCCTGAGCTTTGGAGCTACCCGACAACGCAAAAAATTTCAAAAGTTCATCAAAAGGATATAGAACGCAGAGTAACCGATTTTATGGCTAAAAAGGGACACAAAATCAGATTCGACAAAACGGAGGACGAGCAATGATTTTAGTAAACACAGATTATATCAGCGGCAAGGAGCTCGAAATGCTCGGTCTTGTGCGCGGCAGTACGATACAGAGCAAGCATATCGGCAAGGATTTTACCCAGAGTTTCAAAACTCTTGTCGGCGGCGAGCTTAAAGCCTATACCCAAATGATGAACGAAGCACGCGATATTGCGACCGCGCGTATGGTTGCCGAAGCAGAAGCGCTCGGCGCAGATGCGATAGTCAATATCCGCTATGCTTCTGCGGGCGTAATGCAGGGTGCGGCAGAGGTTATTGCCTACGGCACTGCGGTTAAATTTAAGTAAATGATAATAAGAAAAGCTACTGTCGCAGATGCAAATTCGCTTTGCGAAATAAACCGCAAATCTATGGGCTATGAATTTTCTCCCGAAAATACAGCCGAAAATTTAAAAAACACGCTTGAAAAGGATTACGAAGCTGTTTTTGTCGCGCAGGATGATGAAAGTGTTTTAGGATATATTCACATTGCGGAATACGGATTGCTGTTTGCCGAAAAGGGCGTGAACGTTCTCGGCATCGCAGTAGCGCCCGAATATGTCTGCAAGGGTATCGGACGTGCGCTTATGAACAAAGCAGAGGAATGGGCAAGTGAGCGGGGCGCCGCTTACGTCCGTCTTGTTTCGGGCGAAAGCCGTAAGGGCGCACACGCGTTTTACGAAAAATGTGGATACACAAGCAACAAAATGCAGAAAAACTTTAAGAAAAAGCTGTAAAAAAATAACTGCGGAAACGGTTGGTTTTCCGCAGTTATTTCTATTAAATTCCGAGAATTCTTTTTCCCAAAAGCATACCGAGTGCTATTTCGGCAACGGTCCAGCCCGTTTCGATACAGCAGGGACCCCAGCCAACGTCGTGCGGGATTCCGAAAAATTCGAGCCTGTTGAGGTCGATACCTCTGCACCAAGCGCCGTCTGCAAGGGGATTTTCGCTTACTATCTGCGTTTTTGCGAAGAAACGGCAGATGTCGGCAAAAGCGTTATAAAATACCTTATCCTCGGTAACGTGATAAGCGAATATAAATCCGAGCGGCAGCCAGTTGACCGAATAAAGAAGGTCGGCAACGGGGTCGCCGTTTTTCGCAAGAAGCGAGCATTCGCCGCCCGCGTTGTTAAAGCAAGCCGCCTTGTAGCCACTGTCCCATTCGGCATAACCGCCCGATTCGTGACGGTATTTTTGCAGGTCGTTGAAAACGCGGTAGAGCATTTCCTTGTGTCTGTCCTCGCCGCTTACCTTATATAATATAGCAAGCGGAAGGATAAGACGGCAGAGCTCGCTCGTTTCGCTGTGCTCGCGCACGGTTTCGGGGTAGAGGTGTATGAGCGTTTCGAGCCCGCGAATACCAACCGTTTTAAAATCCTCGTTGCCGTTTATAAGATAACCCAAAAGCAGAGCCGCCGAGTAATAGGCGTTGTAGTGCGCGCTGGCATAGCCGTTTTCGGATTCTGCTATCGTAAGGGGCGATTTGTTTTCGCGCAGGAATTCAAGTATATCGGTTCTTGCGGGGCGCAAGCCGTCCTTTGCAGAGGTTTTGCAAAGAAATTCGAGCGCATCGCAGGCGGGGGCAGAATATTTATCGCTGATACCGAAATAAGAAGCAAGAAGCGACGAAAGCACGGCACGCGCGACGTCGTCCTGATAGCAAACGTTCCAAGCTTCCTCGGTCCAGCGCATCATTCCCTTAAATTCGCCCTCGTGTATTGTAAGCGGGCCGTAGCAAAGCGAGAGAAGGTTGTCGGCAATTTTTGCAAGCTCGTCGTTATTTGCAAAGAGAAATACGCCTGCCGCTTCGCCGCAGCAATCGGCGCGGACGTAGCCTGCAAGAGTGCGGCTTCCGTCGGGCGCGATATTGTGGCTCAAGCCCTCGCGTATGCCGTAAACACCGTCGGGCGAGATAAGATAATTACGCAAAAGCGTTATCGCGCGGGAGGTGCAGGAGTCGAGCATTTCGCCAAGACCTTCGGGAAGAGAATCGGGAATACGGAGCGCGCCCTTTTCGTATTGCTCGGGCGGCGTGATTCCCAAAAACGAAAGAATATAGGAAACGAGATCGCACCAGCGTTCCCACGGAGCGAACGCGGCTTTCAGAAAATCGGACATACGGAAGGCGCAGTGCATTACGTTGCCGTATTTAAAAAGCGCGGGGCGGTCGGTTTCGGAAAGGTTATCGAGCGTGTCGTGCGCGGTGGTGTATTTTTGATAATAAAGCAATATTTCGGTTTCGGGCATTAAGAAATGCGGGCGGATATAGAGGTTATAGTGGCTGTCGAGCAGGCTGTTTTGCCCGATACTGCCGTATTCCATAGCCGAAACGAGTCTGTCGCAGGTGATGCGAACCGGCTGTGCCGAATAAACGCAACGGAAGGAATGAAGGTATTCAAGAAAGAGCGGTTTTCCGCTGTCTGCGTATTTTTCGAGCGAGGAGCGCAAGAAGGGATTAAGCATTATCGCATCCTGCTCGGTTCCGCCGAGAACGGCAATGCCCGAATATGCAAATAAATCTGCTTTTTCGGATTCTGCGGGGGATAAAATATCGCAATCGCAAATGCGAGATATAAGTTCCGAAAGGTCGCTTTGTGCGCGCGTTATAATAAGCTTTTTCATTTTTCTATAACCGTCTTAATTAATATTTCTATAAATTTCGCAACGTCGTTTTGTTCAGAGCTTTGTATTGCGAGAACTGCGTTTTCGTCGGGAAGCACTATCGAAAACTGACCGTACATACCGTCGGCGCGGAAGGCGTTTTCACGCTGGCCGACAGTCCAGAACTGAAAACCGTAGCCGCTGTGCCACGGTGCTTCGTGCCCCGTGTTTATCTGCCTGCTTCCCGCAAGCTCTACCCATTTTTCCGAAACGACGCGCTTGCCGTTATAAACGCCCTTGTTGAGATAAAGAATACCGAGCTTCATCATTTCGGTTATATCGAGATAAAGACCGCTTCCGCCGAAGGCAGTGCCGTCGGGCGCGGTTTCCCAAGCGGGAAAGCCCATTTCGAGCGGAGTAAAGAGCTTTTCACAGCAATACTGCAAAAGCGGTTTTTTGCAAGCCTTTTGCACCATACAGCCCGCTAAATGCGTGTCGGCATTCGAATATACGAATTTTTCGCCCGAAGCGTACTTGAGCTCCTTTGAAAGCATATATCCGATATAATCGGGGTAGCCTTCGAGCTTTCTGCGGTTTGCGCTCATCAAAAACGAGCCACCGAAGCCCGAGCTCATTGTTAAAAAATGGCGGAGAGTTATGTTTTTCACGCGGTCGTCGGTGATAATATCGGCATAATCGGGGAAAAGCTCATAAACGGTCGTATCGAGCGTGAGCAAGCCTTCATCGATAGCGATACCCGCCGCGGTGGAGATAAAGCTTTTTGTGTGGGAATAAATAAGGCGCGGTCCTGCGGGTACGAAACGGTGAACGAGCTTCATTTCGCCGTCCTGCCACAGCGCGATAGATTCGATACCGGTGTTTTCCCGGTTTAATATTTCTATCAATGCTTCGACTTTATTTATCATTTTTGTTCTCCTATATAAAATAATCCATTATTTCTTCGAAAAAGCATACGGTCTTGTAAATAAAGTAACCGAACGTGCGCTTGGCGTAAAGCGAAACTTCGTTTTCGTCGCCCTTTACCGAAAACCGCCCCGAATGACTGTCTATGCTTATTTTGCCGCATTCACAGCCGCTGTTGCCGTTTATTTTAACGTATTTTTCGCAAATCGGGCATTTTGCGTGGGTTACGGGAAAACCGCCCCAGACCTTATAGCTATTGTGGATATATTCGATAGATTTTTTGCCGCCTTTTGCCGAAAAACGCGCGACAGGTTTGTCGTTTGTGATATTTCCGCAAGGGCATGAATCGTCGTTTGTTGAAATTACGCCGTTGCAAAGGTTGCATTTTGCACCGATAACACCTTTTTCGGTAACAAGGTTCGGACCTTTACATATAAATTTATAAAGCAGACTCATTTTCGCCACCTCAAGCTTGATTATATACCCGTTACAAAGGTTTGTCAACATTCAACCCATAGTTGAAGCGTGTCGTTTGCGAGGTTATTGCAAAAAGAAAAATTAAATGCTATACTGTAAAAACTACGAAAATTTGCGGGGTAAATAATGAATATCGGCAACAAAATAAAGGAATTAAGAAAACAGCGCGGAATAACCCAAGAACAGCTCGCGACGAGCATAGGTATATCGTTTCAGGCGGTGAGCAAGTGGGAAAACAACATTGCACTGCCCGATATAACGCTTGCGCCGATGCTTGCAAGCTATTTCGGGGTTAGTATGGACGAGCTTTTCGATTTCAACCTTCAGGCGATAGAGGCGGAGGTTGAAGCGATCGCCGACGAGGCTTATAAATACCGCACGGGCGATCCCGAACGAAGCCGCCGTATTCTCGAAGACGGTTTGCGTAAATATCCCGAAAACGATATTCTTCTTAACAGCCTGCTTTACGTTATCGATTATTCGAACAATCCCGATACCGCCATAGCAATCGCAAGCAAGCTGATCGAAAAGGCGACCGACCACGGTATAAAATACGATGCACTGCGCTTTATGGCGTATGCTTATAAGGCGAAGGGCGACCTTCAAAGCGCGAAAATGGCGATTGAGCAGATACCCGAAATGTATTTTACCCGCCTTACCGAAACCGCCTACGTTTTAACCGGCGAAGAAAAGCAAGAGGCGGCGGAAAAGCAAAAATGGGTTTCTTTTGAAAATTTAATACAAATGATGTGGCACCTTGCCGAATGCTTCGAGGAGAGGGGCGAATACGAAAGCGCAATATCCGAAACCGAAAAGGCGCTTTCGCTTATCGCGATACTCGGAAATTCTACAACCGACGCGAACTATTTCTATGAAAATTACGTAACCTTTTTCGAACGGCAGATAGCAAGGATTACAGAGCTTTGTGCACGGGGGAACGAAGAATGATTGAAGCAGAATTGCATATACAGAATATTTTATCCGAGCTGAAGAAGGTGTTCGGCGCTCGGCTTGTCTATCTTGGCTTGCAGGGCAGTTATCTTCGCGGCGAAGCGACCGAGCAGAGCGATTTCGATATTATGGTCGTTATAAAAGAACTTTCGGCAACCGACCTCGATTTATACAAAAGCGTTATCGGCTCGTTACCGCACAGCGAAAAGGCTTGCGGGTTTATTTGCGGAAGCGAAGAGCTTCGTAATTGGAACGCGCTTGAAATCGCTCATCTTTTACATACGACAAAGGATTATTACGGCGAGCTCTCGGCGCTTGTTCCGCACTATGACGAACGCGATATAAGGAGCTTTATTAAGCTCAGCGTCGGCAATATTTATCACGAGCTCTGCCACCGATATATTTATTCCGATTCGGGCAATAACCGCGAATCTCTTCCTTTTACCTATAAGAGCGTCTTTTTTATTCTGCAAAACAGCTATTACCTGCGCGAAAATGTGTTTTATCAAACCAAGCGCGAGCTTTCTTCCGCGCTTTCTTGCGAAGACAAGGCTGTTTTCGAAACGGCACAAGCGATTGCAAATAACCCCGATTACGATTTTGATACCGCCTTCAATACCTTGCTTTGCTGGTGTAAAAAAATGCTGTGCGAGGAATACAGATGAAGCAAATCATACATATTTTTGGCGCTTCGGGTGCGGGAACGAGCACGCTTGGGCGTGCTTTTTGCGAAAAATCGGGTTATTTCTTTATGGATACCGACGATTATTTTTGGTTGCCGACCGACCCTAAATTCACGGTAAAACGCGAAAAAGCAGAGCGGATTGCGCTTATGAAGCGCGATATTGAAGCACACGAAAACGTGGTTATATCCGGTTCGCTTTCGGGCTGGGGTGATGAACTGATACCGCTGTTTACGCTTGCCATAAGGCTCGTTACCGATACCGAAACGAGAATCAAACGCTTGAAATCGCGCGAAAGAGAGCGCTTCGGAAGCAGAATAGAGGCGGGCGGCGATATGTACGATACGCATACTGCGTTTATTGAATGGGCAGGCAGGTATGACAACGGCGGAGCCGATATGCGTTCCCGCGCGATGCACGACGAATGGCAGAAGCTCCTTAAATGCAAAATAATAACCCTTGACGGAAGCAAAGATATAGTGTATAATGTTACTGAGATAGACGGAGCTTATCCGAGAGGTAACGAATGGGTAATTACGTAAGCGAAAATACAAAAATTACGGATTCCGAAAAGAAGCAGTTGGATCACAGCTCGGTGCAGAAAACCGTTAACTCGCAGGAACGGCAGATGCTTCTCTTTGCGGGGATTTTGTTCGGTTCGCTGCTGATCTCGTTTGTTATACTGTTGCTCTGCCTGCCCGATGATACTACTTGGGCTACCGTGGTAAAGGTTTTGCTGATCATTGCTTCGGTGCTTATAGTGCTGTTCTATGCGTTAATGCTCGTAGCCTTTCTTGTAATCAAGCCGAAAGAAGCCTATTACGTTTTCGAGGATACGGTTATAGCCGTTTCCCCCAACGATAAGGTCGAAAAGAGCGCAGGGACAGAAATCAGAGAGCACGCGCTTTATTTCGAAAGATGCGGAAGAGTCGCCGTTGTGTTCGATCAAACCTATACGGCAAACGTGGGCGACACCTTTTATATAGTCGTGTATCGGCACGACCCAAAGACCGTCGTGAATATATACAACGCCAAGGAATATAAGCTTGAGGATATAAAAAATGGCTAATTACGTAAGCAAAAGCACAGAAATCGCCCCCGACGACAATAAGAAAAAGCAGATAACGCCCCAAAGAATATACGATGCACTTTCCAATTCGCACAAGGGCGAGCTTTGGGGGATGACTATCGTATCGGTTGCGTTTTTGATCGTTGCGCTGCTTTTTGTATTGATTGTAAACGTCAGCGGTATGGAGAAAAAGTGGGCAACGCTTGTTAATATTTTGCTGTTGAGCGTTCCGTTTTTGATCTTTATGGCGAGCGTTTACAGCTATTACCGCAATATGAAAAAGCTCGCGGACGGCGGGTATAAAATAATTACGGATACTGCCGACCGAATCGTTACCGACGACAGATACGTGCGCTACGGAAGACATTCGTATATGGAGCACGCTATGTATCTTTACCGTTGCGGCAGAGTGGTGATTTCGCTCCAGGAAACCTATACAAACAGCGAGGGCGACGAATTTTTTGTGGTCGTAAGTAAAGAAAGACCTAATAAAGCACTTTTCGCATACAACACTAAATATTACGAACTGGTTGATTTGAATACCGAGCAATAAATAAGAGGAAAAAATGGCAAACTACAACAGCAACAGCACGAAAAGCGATTACTCCGACGGCAAAAGAAAAATAACGCCGAAAATGATATACGATCATTTCGAAAAGCCGGCAAAGCAATCGGTTTGGGCGTTGCCTTTAGTATGCGTTATGTTTATTATTACGGCGATAATTATAGACCACAGAATAATAAGCACGATATTTTATTGTCTTCCTGTCGTTGTGCTTGTGGGTGGGATTTTTTCTTACCGCAAGACAATGCAAATGCTGAAAAACGGCGAATTTATGATTATTACCGATAAGGTCGAACGTGTCGCTCCCGAGGAAAAAGTGAAAGTAAGACTGCAGGGGAACTATGCGTCGGTCAGCGTGCAGCACGCAATTTATCTCGAAAAATGCGGAAGAGTGCTCGTTACTTACGGAGAAACCAACACGAACAGCGTGGGCGATATATTCTATGTTGTCGTAACAAAAACACACCCCACCACACCCTTGCTTACCTATAATTCGAAATATTACGAATTGGTCGATTTGAATACCGAGCAATAAATAAGAGGTAAAGATGGCAAACTACAACAGTGATAGCACGAAAAGCGATGCAAACGCCATACAGAAAAAGCAAATAATATCTCCAAGCTCGATTTTTTCAGAGCTTGCGGACGGTGTGAAATCTGAATTAAAATTCTGTCTTTGCGGATGTGCCGTTTGGTTTGTTCTGTTTGGGATTCTTGCAATCACTGCTCCTCTCAACATGAAAGGCAAAGAAGTCGTGCAAATGCTTATTATGGCGGTGCCGATCGCTGCGAGTGTTTTTTGCGTATGGTACTATTACAAATCAAAAAAACAACTTGCCGACGGCTCTTATTCGATCATAATCGATAAGCTTTTACGTGTTTCCGAAAACGATCAAGAGGTAAAAAACCGCAGAGGCCGTTACGTTATGCAGCACGCAATGTATTTCGAAAGGTGCGGAAGGGTTGTTAAGACAATCGAAGAAATGCGGATTCACAGCGAGGGGGACGTGTTTTATATCGTAATAAGAAAAGATAAACCTCAAATTCCTGTATTTATGTACAATACAAAATATTACGAAATGATTGATTTGAACACAGAGCAATAAATAAAAACGGTTGCATTGCAACCGTTTTCTTTATTCGGATATAACCTTAACAAGAAGTAATTTACCGTCTTTAACGCTGATTTCGGCGGTTTTGCCTTTTATCACCTCGTTGCTTATTCCGTATTGGTAGCCTGCGGTGATTTTTGCGTTTTCAAGCGGAAATTTTGCGTTTTTCACGGTTATTCCGCTTGCGTCGCCGTCGACAGCGAGTAACGAAAAATAAGGGTATTCATCAGTAACGAAGGCAGGCGTGCTCGAAACTATTTCCATAACCGAATAATCGTCGGCTATGCTTGCTTTTTTGCCGAGTGAATCGAGATAAAGCAGTGCGGAAATGTTGCCTAAGCTGTGGTCGAGCCTTTTTCCGATTGCGCCTATAAGCAGAAATTCGCAAAAACCGCGAGATATGCCTTCCTTAACCGCGAAAAAGCTGTCGGTATCGTCCTTTTCGCGCGGGAGAATTATTGTTTCGGTATCGGTGCTCGGCTTTTCATAAGAATCGAAATCACCGATAATAAGGCTCGGTTGAATTCCCAAGCCGCTTAAATGCTTGAGCCCCGAATCGCACGCGATACAAAAATCGTCCCCGCGAAGCAGTTTTTTTATTCGGTTGTAATCGTTTATCGGCGCGCCGCCGATTATTACACAGCGCTTCATCAATCAAAATATCCTTTATATTTAATGCTCAGATTGCTTTCGGGGAAGAGGTGGGAATAAAGGTCTACAAAATAATCGTCGGTCATACTTGCGATATAATCGACAACTATCAAATTGGGCTCGGTTTCGCAATAGGGAATATCGCGCTTATAATAAGGCTTGTCCACCACTGCGATATGGTGCGTGAATATCGGCGATTGGGTATTTTTGTTTATCAGATCGCAAAGCAGGCGCTCGTAAAGCTCACGCATCATCGGGCGGACGGTGTTATTAAGCATTTCTTCGACCGGCTTGCTGGTATAGATCTGTTCGTAGTTATCCGATTTTGCCTTTTTAAGCGCGGCAAAGTGGGCTTCGTCCATTTTAATATAGCGCTTGCGGTAGCTGTGCGTGACGATGTTTACCGTCATATTATTAATAATTTCGGAATTGTGCTTGCCTATCGCGCCGTCGTCGAAGCTTTCGCTTTCGTTCAGCTTTGCCTTTTCGGCGTCCTGCCTGTCCTTGCCGAGATATGCGATAATATCCGAAATCCGCACCACACAGCCTTCAAGCGTGGCAGGGGTAAGCCGCTTTACGTTCGCTTTGTCGATATAGCAGGCTTCGATTTGGTTATCGAATTCCGAAAAGCTTCGAATCGGCTTGGGTGAATATTTTTCAAGCTCCATTTCGCCGTCGTGCGCGGCAATGCCGTTTAAGGTTTGCAGGGTGAGGTTGAGAGGGAAAATTTTATCGAGCACGCGCACCGAATGGATATTGTGCGAAAAGCGCCTGCCCGTGTGGAGCGAATACAGCTCGTCAAGATAGGTTTCGCCCTTGTGACCGAAGGGGGTGTGACCTATATCGTGGCCGAGCGCGATCGCTTCGATAAGATCGGGATTAAGGAACAACGCCTGACCGATAGTGCGCGCAATGCGCGAAACGAGCTGAACGTGGAGCGCGCGTCTTGTAATATCGTCGTTTTTATAGAACGAAAAAACTTGCGTTTTGTCGGCATAGCGGTTATAATAGGGACAATGCAGGATTTTTTCGGCATCACGAACGAACGCGCTCCGCAAAATTGTCGGCTGGTCGTGTTCGGGATCACGGCGGGAAGCAAAAAAATCGGGAAACGCAACACGCGGAAGCGTGCCGTGTGTGCGGTCGTATTTTATTTTGTTTTCAATTTCTTCGGGTAACTTTTCGTAAAACATTTTTACCACCTCAAGCCTATTTTAACACAAAAATAAAAATAAAGCAACAAGGATATAATTATGGACAAATATCAGATGATCGCACAATCGATCGGTATAGTGGCAATGGCGCTCAATATACTTTCTTATCAAATGAAAAAGCAAAAAAGCATTATCGTAATGCAGTTCTTCGGCGCGGCGCTCTTTACCGTTAATATGTTTATGATCGGCGCGATAGTCGGCGGTTTTCTGAACGCTGTCGGCGCGGTCCGTGCGATAATTTATTCGAACAAGCAAAAATTCCGTGCCGATAAATTTATTTGGGTTTTGGGGTTCGGCGTGCTTTACCTCGTTTCCTATGCGCTCACCTTTTTGGTGTTCGATAAAGAACCGACAAAGCTTAATCTTATCGTGGAATTCCTTCCGATAATCGGTATGTTCGCAACGGGTATCGGCTTTTATCTGAAAGAAGCGCGCTCGGTGCGAAGAGCAGGGCTTGTGAGCTCGCCCTCTTGGCTCGTGTATAATATCTTCAATTTGGCTATCGGCGGAATCATTTGCGAGGTGTTGGCGCTTATTTCGATAATCACCGCAATGTACCGCTTGGATAAAAAGAAAAAAGAAGAATAACGAATACCCTTTAAGGAACAAAAAATCAAGCTTCATTAACCGTGAAGCTTGATTCTTTTTTTATTTAACCTCGCATATTCCGCAAGCAGAAGCAACGGCAAGCGTTAAGCCGCATCCGCTTTCGGAATTAACGGTAAACCCGCTTTCGTGCAGAGAAACCAGACTTTCGTTATACGCGATTTCTACACGGTTGTTTTCCTCGCTCAAATGTGCGAGCGCAAAGGAGCGCGTTCCGTGGTTGGCGAGATGAGGCAAAAGCTTTGCACACATTTCGTTCGAAAGATGTCCTCTGTCGCCGAGAATGCGTTGCTTTAACTGGTAGGGGTAAGACCCGTTTTTGAGCATTTCGATATCGTGGTTCGATTCGATAATCACGCGCTCACAGCCCGAAAGTCCGCGCAACACATTTTCCGAAAGATGACCTATATCGGTAAAATAGCCTATTTTTTCCTCGCCCGCGCGGATACGAAAGCCGACGCTTCCGCGTGCATCGTGCGGGGTTGCAATCGGACACAAGGCGAGATCGGAAAGCTCGACCGCCTTGCCCGAATTTATTGCGATAAGCGGTTTTTCGGCAGGCATACGCTCGTAAATATAATTACAGCTCGGTTCGGGGGCATATATCGGAATATTGTGGTTTTTCGTTATGGTCGTCAATCCGCATATATGGTCGGTGTGCTCGTGCGTGATAAAAATCGCATTTACGTTATCAAGGCTCGTGCCCAAAAGCCTGAGCGAATTTTCGATAGCTCTTGCCGAAGCACCGCAATCGATAAGAATTTCGTCACTGCCGTATTTAATATAAGTGCAGTTTCCCTTCGAGGATGAAAAAAGGGTAAAGACCTTTGCTTTTTCCATAGCGGGAGATCAGCCTTTTATTTCGTTTTCGGTTACAGCCGAAGCGCCATAGGGGCGAATCGTATAAACCTGACAGTTATTTTCGCCGAACACCGATTCGATAGCCTTTTTATATTCGGGAACCTGTTCGGTTTTTATGTATGCCTGAACGGTGCCCGCAAAGCCGCCGCCGTGAACTCGGCAGGTTGCGCCGAAGCGTTCGGTTATTGCCAGCGCGAGCGAAATACCCTGCTCGCTTACGTTTTTGTTCGTATAAACGTTTTGCAGGAATTTAAACGAGGAATCGCCCGAAAGCTTAACGTATTTAAGATATTCATCGAAATTGCCGCGCAGGAGAGCCGATTTTTGCGCGTCAACACGCTTGTTTTCGGCAAAATAATGCATTGCGCGCATTATTGCTCTGTCGCCGACGATCGAACGCATATAGGAAATACGTCCCATAAAATCGTCTTCATCGCAGGCGCGAAGAACGGGCTTGCCCATAAGCGCCGCAATCGATTTCATTTCTGCGGGAACAGCGGCATAGTCGTCGGTAAGGTCGGCGTGGTTGCCGCCGGTGTTTACGATACAAAGGCTGTAACCGTATTTTTTAAGATCAAAATCGATCTTTTCGGTTTTGGGATCGAGGCTGTTTTCGAAATCCATCCACAGACATCCGCCCGAAGCGCACGCCGCCTGGTCCATAAGTCCGCAGGGCTTGCCGAAGAATTCGTTTTCGGCATATTTGCCCGCTTTTGCGAGCTCCATTGCGGGAATGCTTCCGTCGTTGTAAAATTCCGAGAAAATGCGCGCGCACATAACCTCGAACGCGGCGGAGGACGAAAGTCCCGAGCCTGTCATAACGTCGCTCGTGGTGTGGGCGTAAAAGCCGCCGAAGTTATAGCCCTGCTTGCCGAAATAATCCGCAATGCCGGCAATTATCGCCGAAGAGCTGCCCTTGCGAACGTTTTCGGGAGAGGGGGCGGAAATATCGACGGTGTCCTCGCGGTAGCCGACCGATTTGATTCTTACGGTATCGCCCTCTACCTTTGCGGCGATAGCGATTATATCTATATCGACCGAAGCGGCGAGCACTCTGCCGTTGTTGTGGTCGGTATGGTTACCCGAAAGCTCGGTTCTGCCGGGGACGGAAAAGAGCGCGATATCCAAATCGCCGTAAAGCTCAACGAAATCCTTTGCGAGCTTTAAAATTCTTTCTCTTCTGTCGTTTATGTTTTTGTTGGGGTATAACGCCTTTATGCTGTTATCGTATTTGCCGTCGGTTACGGCCTTTATAAATTGGCTTGCCTGCATTTTTTAGTCCTTCACTTCAATCTTTTCTATTTCACAAATATAAACGGTGTGATAATCGCCGTTGTAATGCTTTTCGATATCCTCGGATATAAAAGCCTTCGGGTCAAGCTTGCCCGCATATATTTTTTTGCCGTATATAATTCGTTCGGCTTCCTCGAACCCGACGTCGCCATTATTCGAAAAGGGTGTAAGCCCCGCCAGTGCGATTTTTTCGCAATCTCTGCCGCTCTTTCTGCCGCAGATTGTCAGAGCTTCGCGGTATTCCTCGCCGAAGAAGGAGATAGAAATACGGTCGCTTTGCTCGGTGAATTCGTGTGTATAGCGTTGCGGTCTTACAAAACAGAAAAATACGTTTTTGTTCCAGAGCACGCCCATTGCGCCCCAGCTTGCCGTCATCGTGTTAATGCTTCCGTCACTCTTTTGTGCGCTGATAAGCATCCATTTTTTGCCTATATCGGTAAAAACGCAGTTGTTGAGCTCTTCTGCCCTGATTTCTTTAAAAGCCATTATTCAGCCTCCGTAGCATAGAGGAAAACGTCCCAAGCGGGAACGTATTCCTTTTTTCGCAAGTAAAATTTATATCTGTGGTTGTGCATACGCAAAAGAAGGGGAATATCGATAATATCGTATGCGCGGTGGTACAGCGCGACGCAAACGTTCGGCTTACAGCAGTAAAGCGTGTTTACCGCACCGCAAATAACGGCTTCGTCCATACCCTCGGCATCTATTTTTATACTGCCGACGGGCGTTCCGTTTGCCGCGATATGAGTATAACCGCAGTATTCATCGACCGAATAGCAGTCTATTTCCTCGCCTTCGCCGCAATGCGAGGCGCGCCCCCCGCCCGAAGCGAAGGAAAGACTGCCGTTTTTTTGACCCGCGGCGGCATTTATGCATTTGCAATCGCGTATATGCTTTGTGTTTTTCAAAAGCTTTTTATAGGTGCTTTTATCGGGCTCGAACGCGATTATATCGCTGTATTCGCTGTTATAGCCGATAAATTCGTTTGCCGTATCGCCGTCGTACGCGCCGATGTCGATATGCCGTTTCGTGTGGTTGTAAAAGCTTGCAGGGGGAATAAGTCCGTTGTTGCCGTCGAGATAAGAAATATCTCCGCTTACAGTATATTTGAGCAGGCTTAAAAATATTTCCTTCGACGCTTCATCGGCAAGCAAATTGTAAACGCGTTCAAAGCGTTCGCGGTTTGCGAGAATATATTTTTTGTCGCACACGCCTTCGCCGAAAACCGGCAGGCTCGGCGATATAATACGGTGCTTTTTTTCGATTTCCTTTAAAAATCGGGATTTTTCGCCCTCTAACCCAAAGCAGAGCACCAAGCAGAGCGAGCCGTGCTTCGCTTCGGCTTCCGAAATCGCGGTAACACCGAACCCCAAAAATTCCTGCCCGCGCACAAACCCGTCGGAAGCGACAACGCCGTGTATTTTAACGCCGTTTTCACAAAGATAGGCATAAATCTTTTCTGCGCCGTTGCCCATACCGTAAAGAAATATCGGGCGTGATTCGGCAAGCAGGCTTTCACAAACCGAGGGGATAGGGGAGATAAGCTCGTGTATCATAGGTCTTCGTCAACGTGGCTTTTAAAGCCTTCGCCGAATACGTTTGTTGCTTTTGTGACGATAACGAAGGCGTCGCTGTCAACCTGTCTTATAATTTCTCGCGCTTGGGGGACCGAACGCATTTTCAGCGCGCACATAAGCACCTTGCGTTCCTTTCCCGTATATGCGCCGTTGCCGTGCAAAAAGGTTGCGCCGGCATCGACCTCCTTCAAAAGTCTTTCGGCGATTTCGTTGTCGTGGTCGCTTATAATATAAACCATACGCGCTTCGTCCGAGCCGTAAAGCACGGTATTGAGCACGTTCATCTGCAAGAATATCGCAATACCCGCATAGAGTGCTTTATCCATATCGGCGAAAACGATACCCGATGCAAGACAGACAAGTCCGTCGGTAAACAGGAATATCGCACCCGTGGAAATATGCTGAAACTTCAATCGCAGAAGCTTAACGATAATATCGGTGCCCGCTGTCGTCGCGCCGCCGCGGAAAACAAGACCTATACCCGCCGCAACGATTACAGAGCCGCCGACGCAGGCAAGCAATATGTTGTCGGTAAGAGGCGGCAGGAAAAGCTCGAGCAGAGTCATTATACCCGAGCTGAGCGCGAGCGCGTAAAAGGTGGGGAGCAAAATTTTTGCACCCAGCTTCCAAACACCCGCAATCATTATGGGGATATTGAAAATTATTACCCAGGTACCCGTGGGGAGCGAATCGAAAACACTGTTGATAATTATCGCAACACCCGAAACACCGCCCGATGCAAGCTCGTTCGGGCCGAGAAAGAGCGAAACACCCACAGCGTAAAGTATGCATCCTACCGTGATAAGTCCGTAGTTTTTGAGTGTGAGCATAAGGTTTTTGTTCATTTAATTAACCTGCGATTCGTTATAATAATAATCAATTTCGGTGTTTAATACCATTGCGACCGAAACGATGCCGTAACCGTTTTCGTTGTCGAGAATAATAAGCTCGACCGTATAGAACAATTCGTTGACGCGCGCGATATAGGTACAACGCAGGGTGTTATCCATATCCTTTATCTTCGCCTTGCCGACACCGCTTAAGCTCGTAAGCGGGTGACCGACGGTGAGAAACTGCTTTTTAAGGGTTTCGTAAAAAGCGTCGTTCGGCATTGCCGATTCGGTATGCTCGGGGTGAAGATAAAGCTTCATTTCCGCTTCGTCGCGGATAAGCAGAGCCGTTATGAATTTGTTTGCATATTCATCCGCCTTTTCGTAGCTTTCCGTGCAAGCCGAAAGCGAAAAAGCGAGCAGTGCCGCAAGCAGTAAAAGAATCGTTCTTTTCATATCGTCATCCTGAATTTATTTTATAACGTAAGTGCCGAAATAATGGCGCTTTATAAGTATATAGTCGTATTGGTTGAGAACCTTATCGCCGTTTGCATCGCAGGCGAGCTTTTGGTGTTCGTTCGGCGTAAAGGTGCCGAAGTGAACGCGGGTTGCCAAAATATAGTCGTAGGTTTCGATAACTCCGCTTCCGTTCACGTCGCCGAGCACCGCAACTATATAGCTGTTTATGCCGTCGCTCAGCACATATCCGGTGCAGACGTAGCCGCTTACCTCTTTGCCGTTCGCGTCGGTAAGGGTGAAGCCGTTGAGGGCGGATAAAAATTCATCCACCTCGGTTTTTTCGGAAACGTAGCAGAGCACGCCGTTTTCTATTTTATAGCCGAGCTCTTCGGGGATAATGCCCTCTGCACTCTTTTCGACCGAAACCGAAAGACTGCTTCCACTGCCCGAAACGATACCGTTTATATTGTTTATCGCAAGCACCGAAGCTCCGCTGATCGAAAAACTGCCGATTTCGCCTTCGTTTGCGACGGTTTTAAAGGGAATAGTAATCGTGAGCGAGCTTCCCGCGGTGAGCTTTTCGGAATCCGATACCGATTCCGCCTTCAGCGCGGCAAAGCGCAGGGTATATATACCCTTGTCTTTATCGAGAGAGCACATCTGCTCCCATTTTCCCTGCGGCATATCCTTCATAAATACGTCCATTTGGGCGCTGTCGTTTTCGGTTACGGTCGGAAGGAATACCGATTTATCGTAAACCAAAGCGAATTGGAGCGCGACAATGCCCGCCGTATCGCCGAGATTGGTGATTTTTATATCGAGATTGTAGGTCCCCTTTTCGTTTGCAACGGGGGTGCCGATAAGCTCGGTTGATAATTTCTGCGCTTCGCTGTCCGCATAAACGGTAACCGAGCTTCCCGTGCCGCCGTGCGGGGTGTTCGCG
Source organism: Eubacteriales bacterium (assembly GCA_045636285.1). Taxonomy (GTDB): domain Bacteria; phylum Bacillota; class Clostridia; order Oscillospirales; family CAG-382; genus Coliplasma. The sequence continues at coordinate 74,056 of JAZTXJ010000007.1, read as the reverse complement.
TTGTCCGAAGCGATTGCGATAATTTCGGCATCGGGCACGACAAAATCGAAGCTGCCCGCTTTTTTAACGGCGAAGGGGATTTCAAGCGAAAGCTCGTTTTCGGAATCGAGCAGGCTTTTTTCATCGTCGTTCATCGCAAAGCGAAAGCGATAGCTTCCGTCGGCGTAATGAATGCTCATCTGCTCCCAGCCGTCAGGCATTTTCGAAACGAGCGCATCCATTTCCTTTCCGTCTTCGGTGTTTTCGGTTATAAGCGGAGAAACGTATTCGGAATCGTATTTCAACACGAATTCAAGCCCTGCAAGTGCCAACGAGGGCTTGGAAACGGTTATTTTTATTCTTAATTCACCGCCTACGTATGCGTCGCCGCCGCAGTCGACCGTAACGCCGACCGCGCTTGCGCTTGCCTGCACGGCAAACGAAGGTAGAAGCAAGCAGAGCAAAAGCAAAAATGCGGAAAATTTCAAAATAAGCTTCTTCATCTTCAATCCTGATTGTTGATCTTTTTGTAGATTTCGCCTTTTCCCACACCGCGATCGCGCGAAACAGCTTTGCAGGCATCCATTTTCGAAAGACCGAGCGAAATATAGTGCGTTACGTGCTCTTCGATACTCATTTCCGCCCAGAACGCCTCCTCTTCGGGCATTCCTTCGATAACCATAACGTATTCGCCCTTCTTTTCGGCGGGGGCAAGCGATTTAAAGCCTGCGGCAAGCTCGCTTACAGTTCCGCGAAAATAGCGTTCGTGCAGCTTGGTAAGCTCCTTGCAGAGCACGCATCTGCGTTCGCCGAGCTCGTGCTCGAGCTCGTTCAAATAGCGTTCAATATCGTGCGGTGAAATATACAGTATAAAGGTGCGCTTTTCGCGCGCGAGCTCGCTTATGCGTTCTCTTCTTTCGCGGTTGTTTTCGGGCAGAAAGCCTTCGAAGCAGAAACGGCGCGAGGGAAGTCCCGAAGCCGATATTGCGACTATTGCCGCACACGCACCGGGGAGCGCACAGACGTTAATACCCGCCTGCGAGCAGGCAAGCACCAATCTTTCGCCGGGGTCGGAAACCGCGGGGGTGCCCGCATCGGTTATAAGCGCACAGCTTTCGCCGCCTTGAATGCGTTCGATAATTACTTCGGTATCTCTGCGCGAGGTATGCTCGTGATAAGCGATAAGCGGCTTTTTGATACCCAAAAGCATCAAAAGCTTGCCGCCGACGCGAGTATCCTCTGCGGCAACGAAATCGATATTTTCGAGCGTTTCCTTTGCGCGAAGGGTTATGTCACCCAGATTTCCTATCGGGGTGGGTACGATATAAAGTGTTCCTGCCATATCAGTCTACTTTTTTAGCTTTTTTCTTGTGCTTCCAGATACGAAGCTTCATATAAACCTTGGGGAGATGGTCGATAAGAATGTTTTTAAGTCCGTTACGCACCTTCGAATAGCCGTCGTGAAGCCATACGAGGAACTTATAGGGAACGTGCTTGCCTGTTGCACGGTGGTCAAGCCACTTTTCATAGGGCTTGCCGAGCCATGCGGGCATAGCGTAAGCCCACTTGTATCTGCGAACGAAGTGTGCGAAATATGCCTGAAGATACAAAACCTCGTGTTCGGGGAACTGCGGCTGAACGAGGGGAACGCGCGCATCGGGCGAAACGCCGCCTTCGGGAATAAAGCCGCCTTCCTTTGCTATATCGTAAAGCTTTGTTCCGGGGTAGGGGTAGAAAATGTTGGGGATAACTCTGTCTGCGCCTGCCTTTGCGTTGAGCTTAATGGTTTTGAGCGCGCGGTATTTATCCTCGTAGGGAAGACCGATTATATTGTAGGTAAGCTGTGCGATGCCGTATTTGTGGAACCACTTACTGCAGTTGATGATCATTTCGTCGGTCATATAGCGCTTGAGATACTTAAAGCGCATTTCCTGATCGCCGCTTTCCAAGCCCATATCGATAGTATAACAGCCTGCTTCTTTCATCTTCTTGACCGATTCTTCGGTAAGAATATCGAAGCGGATATTGCCGGTAAAGGGAAGATGGATTTCCTTTGTATAAAGATCGAGGAACTTTTCGGTCCAGTCGGGCATCATATTGAATATCGCGTCGCGGAAGTTGATAACCTTTATCTGCGGATGCTTTGCGAGAAGGGTTTTGAGATAAAGAATACCGTTTTCGGGCGAGCGGAAGCGGGAATATATCTTCTTGTTGGGGTATACGTTTCTGAATTGCGAGTTTCCGCAATAGGTACAGTTGTAGCGGCAACCGCGGCTCATCATAACGATAGCGGTGCCGACCTTAACGCTGTCGAGATTGTCGTAATCAAAAAGCTCGAAATCGGGAATGGGAAGTCTGTCGAGGTCTTCGAAAAGGGGAGCGACGGGGTTCTTTTTAATGCTTCCGTCTTCCATTCTGAACCACATCGAAAGGATATTTGTGTAATCCTCACCCGCGCTCATTTTATCGGCAAGCTCAAGAGCTTGGTATTCGCCGTCGCCGATAGTGAGTGCATCGATGCCCGAAAGCGACATAACCTCATCGGGCGCGAGGGTACAGTGATAACTGCCCGCGGTGATAAACGCTTCGGGCATAACCTCTTTGGTCCACTTTATATAAAGCTGGCTGTCGGGGAATGCGGTGGTACGGATCGAAAAGCCGATAATATCGAATTCACCCAAAGCCTTTAATTTTTCCTTGAATTCCTGCTCGCTGTGAAGGTAAAGCAGGTGCATTAATTTAACGTCGTGTCCGCCCTGCTTCATTACTGCCGAAATAGAAGCCAAGCCTTCGGAATAGTTACCGCCCGTAAGCTTGCCGGTAAGCTCTCTGTCCGTATAGTCGGGATAGACAAGCAATTCTCTTACTTTTCTGCCGTTTAAATTTTTAAGTCCCATTTTTTATTCCCTCGTTAAAATGTTTTAATCTTTTGCGTCGTACCAGCTTTTTCCGATACCTATATCGACCTGAAGCGGTACTCGCAATTCTGCCGCTCCCTGCATTGCTTCGCGCAGGATTTCTTTTGCGCGGTCTGCTTCCTCTGCGGGAGCTTCTATTATCAGTTCGTCGTGTATCTGCAATATAAGCCTTGCCTTCAAGCCTGCTTCGGCAAGCATTTTATCGGTGCGGATCATTGCAATTTTAATCAGATCCGCCGCCGCGCCCTGAATAGGCGTGTTCATTGCAACGCGTTCTCCGAACGCCTGTAAATTTTTGTTGCTTGACGATATTTCGGGTATATAGCGGATTCTGCCGAACATCGTTTCGACAAAGCCGTTTTCGTGCGCGCTTTTCTTGGTTTCTTCCAGATATTCGCGTACGCCCGAATATTTTTCGAGATAATTCTTTATATATTCTGCGGCGGTCTTTTTCGGGATCTTAAGATCCTGCGAAAGCGAATAATCGCCGATACCGTAGATTATTCCGAAGTTTACCGCCTTTGCGCGCTTTCTCATTTCGCCCGTGACCGATTCGAGCGGGACACCGAACACCTGACTTGCGGTTACGGTGTGTATGTCCTCGCCGTTGATAAAGGCGTTTATAAGCGTTTCGTCGTTCGCAACGTGTGCAAGCACGCGTAATTCTATCTGCGAATAGTCGGCGTCGATAAGCACGTGTCCTTCATCTGCTACAAAGAATTTACGCAATTCCTTACCCTTTTCGCTCCGCACGGGAATGTTTTGCAGGTTCGGCTCTGCCGAGGAAAGCCTGCCCGTAAGCGTTTGCGATTGCTTGAAGGTGGTGTGGATTCTGCCGTCTTCGCTTATCTGCTTGCCCAAGCCGTTGCAATAGGTGTTTTTGAGCTTTGTATTTTTGCGATAATCGAGAATGAGCTCGATTATCGGGTGGTAATCAACAAGCTTTTCAAGCACCGAAACGTCGGTCGAATATCCGCTTTTCGTTTTGCGGTAGTGGGGAAGCATAAGCTTTTCGAAGAGTATGACCCCCAACTGCTTTGTTGAGTTTATATTGAATTTTTCGCCCGCAAGCGCCCAGATCGCCTCTTCTTCTTCGTAAATTGCGCGTTCGAGTGCGTTTCCGAAGGTATAAAGCGCTCCTTTATCGACCCTGAACCCGCGGTGCTCCATATCGCAAAGCACTCTTGCAAGCGGAAGCTCGATATTTTTGTAAAGCTCGCGCAGGGCGGGAGTGAGCATTTCGTTCAGCTTTTCATAAAGCTTTTCAAGAAGCGAGGGCTTGACCTCGGCAGAGGAAATCCCCAAAAGGTCGAGCGCAAGCTTGCCGAACGTAACGCCGTTATCGGCAGGGGCGACGATATATGCCATAAGCGAAATATCGTCAAGCTCGTGCTTGAATTCAAGCTTTGCCTTTTTTGCGATATGCAAAATTTCCTTAACCGACCAGCAGACCGCTTTTTTTGCTCCCGTAAGCAAAGCCAATCCGCTTTCGGAATCGCCTTTATAAAGCTTACCGCCGAAGGATACGAAAATCTCGCCGTTTTCGGTGTGAAGAAAAACCGTTTCTCCTTCGACAGCGGGGATGCTTGTAATCGGAAGGAATTCCTCGTCGCTTGCTGCTTGGGGTGCAGAGGCTTCGAGCCTTTCCAAAAACTGACGGAAACCCAATCTGGTGTAAAGCGCGCGGAGCGCGGGAATATCGCCGCCATTATAAGCGCAGTCGCTTATATCGCATCCGAGCGGAACGTCGAGCTTGATTTCGGCAAGAAAACGAGAGGTATATGCGCTTTCTTTGCCCTCTGTAAGCTTTTTGTTGGTGCTTCCCGTAATATTATCGAGATTTGCATAAACGTTATCGAGCGAGCCGTATTCGGTTATAAGCTTTATCGCTCCCTTTTCGCCGATACCGGGGACACCCGTAATATTGTCCGAGCTGTCGCCCATTATCGCCTTTATATCGATAAGCTTTTTCGGCTCTACGCCGTATTTTTCCTTTATTTCGGCAGGCGTTGTCACCTTTGTTTCGTCGTTCGCGGTGAGCAGAACCGTAACGTTTGCGTTTATAAGCTGAAAGCTGTCGCGGTCGCCCGTTACGATAAAGGTGTGGTCGCCGCTTTTTGTGAATTCATAGGAAAGCGTACCGAGAATATCGTCGGCTTCGTAGCCTGCGATTTCTATTACCTTCAAGCCGAGCGCGCCTGCGAGCTCGTGTGCCAACGGAAGCTGAAGCGCCAATTCCTCGGGCATGGGCTTTCGGGTTGTTTTATAGCTGTCGCACGCTTTGTGGCGGAAGGTTTTTTCTTTTAAATCGAAGGCTATCGCGCAATAATCGGGATTGCCGCCGATTTGCGAAAACGCCTTGTTTATCATTCCGACAAATCCGAACAGCGCGTTGGTCGGCAAGCCGTCGGGCGCGTTTAAGGGACGCACGCCGTAAAACGCCCTGTTAAGTATGCTGTTTCCGTCGAATATCAACGCTTTTCCCATTAGCTTCGCCTCACATAATTATTCAGTATTATTGTACCACCGAAAAGGCATAAAGTCAACAAAAAAACTGTTGCAAAAATGAATTTGCAACAGTTGATTTTTGTGTTTTTCTTTACTTATTTGAGTACCTTGAAGTAGGAAAGGAAGCAGAATACGATACCTGCGGTGATATAAAGACCGATAAGGCTGCCGAGAAGCGAGAAGATAACGGCGATAATTGCGATTTTTGCAAGTACGCCGATAAGCACGCCGATAATAATATCAGCTACAACGTGAAGAATTACTGCGATAACGAGAGATGCAACTTCGTTTCTTTCTTTGAAAGAAAACGGCCAAAGCTTTTTAAGAAGATCCATAATATTCCTCCTGAATTGTTATGTTTATTACATTATAGCGTGTTTTATGCCCGAAAGCAATAGTTTTTTTGATTTTTAAGCAAAAAGCTCCTTCGGGTCGTAATCGGGTATCGCGCCGAGCTGTGTTACTACAAAATCGCTCAATTTGACCGCGCGGTCGAGGCACTGCTCGACCTTATAGCCCGAAAGCAGACTCGATAAGAAGCAGGCGGCGAAGCTGTCGCCCGCGCCGACGGTGGAAACCACCTTGCCCTTGGGCTTTTCGGAATAAAGAAGCGTGCGGTTGCGGCAATCGAAAACAAGCGCGCCGTCCTTGCCGAGAGTAAGGCAAATATACTTTAGCTTCGGGTTATTTTTCGAAATATCGAGCAAAACGTTTATATGGTCGCGCGTGCCGAAAAACGATATTTCCTCGTCGCTTATTTTGAGTATTGTGGTTTCTTTGAGCAGGCTGTTAACAAGCTCGCGCGTGTAGAAGCTGCCGCGGAAGTTTGCGTCGAAGAAAACCTCTTTCGCTTCGGTATATTTAATAAGCTTTTCGAAGGTTCTGCGCGAATCGGGAGAGCGCATTGCGAGCGTGCCCATATAAAGCGCATCGAACCTGCCGCGCGGGCATACGAACGGGATATGGTCGTATGCGACGTCACGCACGAGGTCGTAGGTGGGCTTGCCTTCGTTGAGCGTTACCGCGCAATATCCGGTTTTGTATTTGCGGTCCACCGCGATATAATCGCGCTTGATACCCAGACGGTCGACCTCCAAAAGCGCGTCTGTGCCGTTTTCGTCGCTTCCCACGCAGGAAACCATATAGCTTTCCGCGCCTAAGCGCGCGCAGTGTGCCGCAAAATTAAAGGGCGCGCCGCCTATTTTCTTTTCCTCGGGGAAAACGTCCCAAAGAATTTCTCCGAACGATAAAATTTTCATATCTGCACCTTTGAAAAGAAGCCCGAAAGGTGTGTTTCGGGCTTCGCATAGTTAAATTCGTTTATTTGTCTTCGTTGTCCTTGAAGAAATCAATGGTTTCCTGAAGTGCGTTTTCGGCAGCATCCTTCTTTGCTTCGTAGTTGGAAGCGAAGGTGCCTATGTTCTGGCTTGCCATATCGTGAAGAAGGGTATCGAGGTTGCCCCACTTATATACCATACCTACGTCGCATCCGCGGTTGGGAAGGATGTAGTTGTTAAGCATATCTGCGGAGTCGTCGTCGCGTATCTTCATGTATTCAAGAATTTCCTGATAGTTGGGAGCAACGGTGTTAAGGCTTTCTGCGCCCATTACGTTAAGAACGTCGATAGTCATAGCGAGCTTTTCGCCGACAACGCAGGTGGGAACAGCAAAGCAGGTACTCGTCCAGGGGTTAACGAGAGAATAGTAATCGTCCTGAGTTTCGTCTGCTTTGGGAACGGGAACCATACCGAATGCCTGTTCCATAACGCCGAGGTTGATAACGGTGCCTACGCTTGCGTTGTAGAAGAGCGCTCTGCCGTCGGTAAAGCCTTCTTCAACAAGCACGCTGGGCCACTGAACTACGCCGAAGTAGTCGTTTGCGGAAATGTAGTGCTCTTTATCCTGAACAAGCTCCTGAAGCTTTTCCATAAGTCTTGCACTGCGTTCGTTGTATATGGTGATCGAGGGATAACCGTCTGCGTTTGCCTTTGCAATCTTTTCGCCGGAAGCATAGAATACGCTCCACATATCGTCGAGCTGACCGCCCCAGCCGAACGTATCCTTATAGTCGATCTTGCCGCTGTTGTCGTCGTCACTGCCGATAGTGGTAGCAGCTTCGAAAACGGTATCAACGGTCCACTTGCCGTTACGAACGAGCTCATAGGGGGTGCCGCCGTATTTTTCGGAAAGGCCGTGCTTTTCCCAAAGCTCGAGGTTTACGTAGAGAGCCGCGGTGGAGCCCTTGTTAACGGTACCGAGGTCGCCGATAGTGAAGTAGAGCTGACCGCCGTAGGTCATATTGTTGTTGAATTCCTGATTCCACCAGGGTGCTTCGATCTGAAGGTTGTTGAATTCCTTGCCGAGAAGGTTGTAAAGATGTCCTTCAACCGCGAGAGTTGCGCCGTCGTAAAGACAGGGAACAACGATCTGGTAATCTTCGGTAGCCGAAAGGTTGCCTTCGCGGATGTGAGTGCACATACCGCCGCCGGGACGGCCGGTATCGAGCACCTTTTCTTCGAGAAGGGTTATGCCGAGAGTGTCTTCAACGAAATCGGCACGGTATTTGAGGTTGTCGTTAAGAACCTCGGGCATGCTCTGCTGGGTGCCGTCTTCATAGGTATTGAAAAGAATTTCGGATTCGTAGGTCGCGTTAACGCTGCAGGTAAGGAAGGTGATGGTTTCGCCTTCATACGTATTGGAATAGCTGCCGACGTATTTGCCGCTTGCGTTCTGGTAGGGGCTTGTCGAGCCGCTCTGTTCAGCAACGCTGCTTTCGCCGCCTTCTTCGTTCTTATCGCAGGCAGTAAGGAAAGCCGCGCAAACAAGGCAGATAACGAGAAGCAATGCAAAAAGCTTCGAGTGTTTCATATAGTTTCCTCCTAAAAATAATCACATTATATGATACCACGAAAATCGCACAATTTCAAGTATTTATTAATTATTGCTTAATAAAATAATCTTTGTGTTGAAAAAATGCGAAATATGTGTTAAAATAGCGTTAATCTTTTTGCCGAAAGGAGCAAATCCGTGACAAAAGAAGAAAAAAAGCTTGAAAAAGCAAGAAAAAACAAAAACAAAAAAGAGGGAAGACGTGTCCGCACGCTCGACCCTATGCACTACGTCGGCATATATCTGATGGACGACCGCACGGGCGCGAGCAACTATTTTACAGGTACGCTCGATATCGGCGTTGCAGAGGAATACGTCAAAAAAATGCGTGAAAAGGGCTTGAAGGATTTCAGCGTAATGCACCTTTATCTCGCCGCATTCGTGCGTATGTACTCCCAGCATCCGCAAATGAACCGATTTATTCGCGGTCACCGTATTTACGCGCGCAACAATATCGAAATAGCGATGACCATAAAAAAGGAAATGAAGCTCAACGCCGACGATACGGTAATAAAGCTCGCCTATGAGCCCGACGCTACCGCAGAACAGGTTTATGAAATAACCCAAAGGGTTATAACCGAAGCGCTTAGCGAGGAAAGCGATTTCGATTCGGTTGCAAAGCTTTTGAACAAGATTCCGCGTTGTATTATGCGACTTGTCGCGTGGGTTATCAAAAAGCTCGATTATTACGGTGCGCTTCCGAAGAGCTTGGTGAGCGTTTCGCCGTTCCACGGAAGTCTTGTTGTGACCTCGCTTGCATCGTTGGGTATTCCGCCGATTTATCATCACCTTTACGATTTCGGTAATATTCCCATATTCTTTGCCTTCGGCAAACGCTACAACAAATACGAAATTTCGAAGGAAGGCAACCCCGAAAAGCATACTTATATGGATTACCGCATCACCTGCGACGAACGTATCGCCGACGGGCACGCCTATTCTCTCGCCTTGCGCTACTTCAACAGCCTTATTCGCAAGCCCGAGCTGCTCGATACCCCGCCCGAAAGCATTATCGAGGATATTCCCTAAAAAAACAAAGAGTGAACGTTACGGCTTTGCCGCTTCATTCACTCTTTTTTTATTTTCCGAAATTCAAAAATTCCTTTTCGGTGCCGTTAAAAACGTTCATATCGATAAATTTTTCTTCGCCGTTGTGTCCGTTCAAGCGTGCGCGGTTGGTATATTGCCAAAAGGTCCAGCCTCTGCCGTCGGGCAGGGGAGAGGGCTTTTTGTATACCGAACGTATCCATATCGGGTTTTCCTTGAAGCCGAAAGCAAGATAAAGCGAATACTCCTCTTCCGCGGTGTATATTATCGGCATCACGCCGTAATGTGCATAAAGCTCGTTTATCATCGCGAAAAGCTCGCTCGTTACACGTTCTTTATCGGGAGGTTGCTTTGCAAACTCTCCGTAAAATTCAAAATCGATAACCGGCGGAAGCATATTTTCGGTTTTCGGTACGGTATTTATAAAATGGTTTGCCTGCGCGAGCCCTGTGCTTTCAAAGCTGAAAAAGTGGTAAGCGCCTACGCGAAGCTTTGTTTTTGTTGCTTCGGAATAGTTGTATTCGAAGTATTCGTCGGTGTGTTTCGAGCCCTCGGTTGCTTTAATAAACACAAACGAAATACCGTTTTTGCTAAAGGTTTGCCAATCTATTTTGCCTTGATACCGCGAAATATCGGCACCGCGCACAGGGTAATCGCTTGTGCTTGGGTTGTTCAAAAGGATATAACCGTTGTATATCAAAAAAGCAAACAGTATGCATATTAAGGCAAGGCAAGCCGCAACCGCAACAACAACCCGTTTTTTCATATCAAAACCCTCCGAAATCTTTGCTTATATCATATCATATATAATAAATCTGTCAAGCTTTTGTGAAAAACGTACCCTTTTTCTCGCTTCGATGTTATAGAAATGTGTCGAATTTAGAAAAAAATACAAATCTTTAAAACCGCTTGAAAATCCGTTAATATTGTGCTAATATCTTCGCTTGGAAAACAAGAAAAATACAAATTATTCATATTAAGGTGGATATTATGGAACAGTTGATGCCAATAGGCATAGCGATGACAGCAGGTCTTCTGCTTTCTCGTCTTGTTAAAAAATTAAAGCTTCCCGCAGTAACCGGATATCTTATCGCAGGTATTCTTGTCGGCCCTTATTGCCTCGGTCAGCTTGCACAATGGTTGAATATCTCTTGGCTCGGCTTTGCTACCGAAGAAGCGGTAAAGAGCAATTCTATCCTTTGCGACGTTGCACTCGGCTTTATCGCGTTCGCTATCGGCGATGAATTCCGTCTTTCTTCCCTGAAGAAAATCGGCAGACAGGCAACCGTTATCGGTATAGTTCAGGCGATCGTTGCCACTATCCTTGTCGATGCGGCTCTTATCGGTATACACCTTGCATTCCCCGAAGTGATTTCGGTCGAAGCGGCAATCGTTCTCGGTGCAGTTGCAACCGCGACCGCTCCCGCCGCAACCCTTATGGTTGTACGTCAGTACAAGGCGAAGGGTAAATTGACCGATATTCTTCTTCCCGTCGTTGCTATCGACGACGCTGTCGGTCTTGTTGTTTTCGCGGTTTCCTTCGGTATCGCGCAGTCCTTGAACAGCGGCGCTGGCTTGGATATCGGCTCGGTTCTTATAAATCCCTTGTTGGAGGTCGTGCTCTCGTTGCTCTTGGGCTTCGTGATGGGCGTATTCTTCAGCTTTGCCGAAAAGTTCTTCAACTCCAACAGTAAACGTCTTACCCTTTCCATCACCTTCGTTATTATGTCGGTTGCGCTTTCCATGTATAGCAAAACTATTGAGGTTGCGGGCATGGAGCTCCATATCAAGTTCTCCTCGCTTCTTGTTTGTATGATGCTCGGTACCGTATTCTGCAATATGTGTGACTTCTCCGAGGAAATCATGGGCAAGACGGATAAATGGACCGCGCCCCTCTTCCTTCTCTTCTTCGTGCTTTCCGGCTCGGAATTGGATTTCGGCGTGTTCAGCGATTACACCGTAATCCTTATCGGCTTGGTATATATCCTTGTTCGTGCGGCAGGTAAGCTGCTCGGCTCCGCAGTCAGTGCGAAAGCAACCAAATGCGAACCTAAAATCGTTAAATATCTCGGTATAACCCTTCTTCCCCAGGCGGGCGTTGCGCTCGGTATGTCGCTTATCGTGGCAAACACCCCCGGCTTCGAAGCAGTCGGCGCAATCGTTCGTAACATCACCCTCTTCGCAGTGCTCATTTACGAGCTTGTAGGTCCTATGCTTACCAAGATAGCTCTTACCAAATCGGGCGATATTATTCCTCGTAAGGTTATTAACCTCGGCGAAGAAGACGACGACTAAAAAACGCTCACAGCGGCGCAGAACGCGTAGCTATAAAAAATCGGCTCCACTTGCAGTAGTCATCTACAGCGGCGGGAGCCGATTTTTCATTCTGCATCCACCGTGAGCGTTTTTTACTCCGAGCATAACATTGAAGAAATTAACAGTGGGGATTTTTTACTTTAAAAATAAGTTTTTTTAATAGGGAATAAAAAGTGGCTGTGACAGATGTAAAATACCTGTCACAGCCGTATTTCTTATTTCAAACCGCACAGGGCGTAGAGCTCTTCGATACAGGGGGATTTATATTCGATATATTTATCAATATCGTTCGGGAAGAGCTTTGCGGCGGTTTCTTTTGCCGCGCTGTATTTTTTTATCGCATCGGGGTTGGCGCGAAGAAAATTACGGAAGGTGATATGCCGATAAAGCTCTGCAGAGTCTTGCGGGCAGACGTACAAATGGTGCTTTTTCAGGTGGGGCTTATTTGAATATTTAAAAGCCTCTCTGTCCTTTATTCCGAGATTTCCCTCGTGAGTATAGCCTATAGCCGCCAAATCGGAAACGACGGCTTCGAACACCGAATAATCCTTGATTATTACGTCTATATCGATACAAGGCTTGGCGGAAAGCCCCTCTACCGACGTGCTCCCCACGTGCTCGATACCGATAATCAAGCCTTCGAGCGCGCAACAGAGCTCTTTTTTTATTTTTTCGAAATCACTTTTCCATTCTTCGTTATAAGGAAGAACGATAACGCTTGCCGTTTGCATATTATTCCGCAAATACCTCGATTTCGTCGATAAATATCCAGCTTTGGTTTGTAGAAACCGCGATTTTAACGTATCGGCAGGAAACCGAATTATCGAGCGCGACGGTGTGTTTAAGAGTATTGAGTGTATTGACGCCTTGATCCGCGCCAAAGCTTTCGGTTTTCAGCACGGTGAAATTTATTCCGTCGTCCGAAACCGAAACGGTAATTGCGTTGGGGTGATAGACCGACGCTTCACCGCCGCCGAGCGTATCGACCGAAACCGCATAAACGTCGTTCTTCCCCGCGAGGTCGATAACGATTTCGGGCTTGCTCAAAAAGCCGACCCACGCGCTGTCGAAGTAAGCGGCTTTGCCGAGCTTGCCGTCGGTCAACGCCTTGCCGTCTTCGTCGGGGTAATTCGATTCGGGTGCGGGAGTAAGCTTATAGCTCTTTCCGAGCGCAACGTTTTTGCCGTCCTTGGATTCGTATTTTGCGGTAAAGGTCGCCGCGGCGCCTTCGTTGTTGTAATAGTCAACGCCGCAAACGCGGTATTCGGCACTTCCGTCGCCGCTCATATTGCTGTCTTTAAATAAAAACGTATAGGAATTTTTGCCGTAATCGTTCGTGAAATCCGCAAAATGCACCTGCTCGCCGTCTTTATACACGCGGATTCCCATAATGTTTTTATCGGGGTTTTCTATCGTAATATTCAAAGCAACCGAATTATTACCGCCTTCGTTCGTACCCGAAACAGATTCGAGCTTCGGAACAGAAATATTCGTTTTCGGAAGCTTGCCGCTGTTGTAATATTCCTTATAAGCAAGGTGGTGCCCCGTTTTGCCCATATCGGGGTGCTGGTAGTGGGAATACGCAAAGGTAATATGCGCCGAAACGTATTTGTCGGTTATTTTAAGCTGTTCTATAAATCTGTCGAGCGGTGCTGTCGACCAAGTGGACTGAGTAAAATCCTCGTTGTTCGCCCAGAACAAAAGCCCTGCCTTGCTGTCGACCGCTTTTTTGATTTCGGCATAATAGGGTTCAAGCTGATCCATTGTAATATGGCCCGCACCAACCGAATCCTGACAGCAGAAAATATCGCCTGCGCGGAAATCGGTTGCCGCAAATACGGTTTTCCAAAGAATACCGGTTTGTTCGGGGTTTGCGCCCGCCGACGAGATATAAGGCGAAAGCATCATCGGCATTTCACCGTCGATACCGTAAAGACCGTTTCTGTAAAGGTTAAGAAGATAAGCGGCGTTATCGGTTATTGCCTTGTTTGCCTGCATATTATAGAATTCAAAAACAAAATACCAGCCGTGGAACGCGTTCGGATATTTTTCCTTGTATTCGTCATAAAGCTGTTTTGCGCCCTTTAATCCAAGCTCGCTCTGGTTTTCGATCCAAGCTCTGTCGAGCACGCCCATCTGCCACCATTCCGCGCTGTCGTTAAGACCGATAAACACCTTCACGCCGACCTTTTCCGCCGCCGAAAGAATGGTATTTACCAGTCCCTTGCCGCTTTCGTCAAAGCCTGCGGCGTATTCGTTGCCGTTAAACGCGCTTTCGAAATATGCGTCGGTTACCTTGCCGCCTTCGGTGGTGAACGACCATTGAAGAATAAGGGTATCTATACCGACGTCATACATATCCTGCAAATGCTTTATCATCTGCTTTTCGGTATAGCCCTTGAACGCATTCGGCTGCATAAAGCCTCCGCAAAGCGTGGGGTATCCTTCGGGCCGCGCGATCGGTTTGTTTTCGACCGTTTCGTCGTTCTGACTTTCGTCGCTTTGGCTTTCGTCGCTCTGGCTTTCGTCCCCTTGTAAGCCGTTGCTTTCCTCGGTGCTCGTATCGTTACTTGCTTCGTTGCTTGTATCGTTGCTTATGCTTTCGCTTTCCTGATTGGAAATATCGCTTGCTTCCTGTGAAGAGCTGTTGCCTGCTTCGTTGCCGCACGCGGCAAAAACAAGCGAAAACGGCATTAAAACACAAAGAAACAGCGGTAAAAAACGTTTTTTCATAAATATACCCTCCTTTATTTTCTTTATTCTACATACAAAAATTATCTTTGTCAACAAAAACGAATGTTGTTGTGTCAATTTGAGCATAATAAGAAAAAACAAGGAGCGAAGATATGTACGAAAACGATACTTTAAAATTACTGCGCGAATGCGATGCGGGCGTGAAGATGGGTGTTTCCTCGATAAACGAGGTTATTTCCTCGGTTAAGTCCGAGCCGATGCGAAACTGTCTTGCAGATTGCCGCAACCAGCACGAAACCCTGCTTTCCGAAATAAAGCAGAAGCTCGAAGAAAATTGCGACAAGGGCAAAGAGCCCGCACCCGCCGCAAAGGGAATGAGCTGGATTAAGACCAACGTGAAAATGGCGCTTGACGATTCCGACAAAACGGTAGCCGACCTTATTACCGACGGCTGTAATATGGGCGTTAAATCGCTTAACCGCTATATTAATCAATACAAGGCGGCGGACAGCGTTTCGAAGGGCTTCGCAAACAGGCTTATCAAGCTCGAAGACGATCTTGCTATACAGATGCGCCAATATTTATAAGATACGGAGCGCGGAGAAATGGGCTCTTTACGCCCTTGAAATAACAAAGCAAAGAAAAAATCAAGCTTCATTTTTATGGTGAAGCTTGATTTCTTTTAATAAGGAATTTGATTTTTTATTGTATTTTCAAGGGCTTTTACGAAAAACTCGACTGTCGTACAATCGTACGCCTACGCTCCTTTTTCGTAAAAAATAGCCTCATTTCTCTTACTCCTATTTAGACTTTGGGAAAAGTTTAAAGAGTGAAAGTCATTTATTATTCTTCGGTTGCAAGGTAGGGGAAGCGTTCGCACCATCTGCCTGCGCCGGGGATATACATATCGCAAACTTCGTTGTAATATCCTTCCCAATAGCCTTCGATTCCTGCGTAAATGAGCTTGGAAACCGCCATTTCGGGATCGGGAGCTTCGACGTTACCTGCTTCGATATCGGCAATAAGGTCTGCGATAAGGAAATCGATATAGCCGGTGAGCTTTTCGCCGCCGCTGAAGGTAAGGGTGCACTGAGTAAGCTCAAAAATGCCGCTTGTGCCGTAGGTGTAGGAGAACCACGTGCCTGCATAGACTTCGATTCTGTAATCACCCTCGGGAAGAGCAACACAGCTTATATCCTGTTCGATCCAAAGCTCGTTTTCGGGCTTGAATTCTTCACGCATAAGCGAGCTGATATAGCTTGTGACCTCCTGCGAGGTGAACGCGAGCTGACCTACGAGCTTGCCTGTTTTGTGGGAATAAACGTCGATAACAACGCCCTTGTCGACGTGTTCTCCGCCGCAGACGTAAACGTTTCTTGCGTCGCCTTCAACGTAATCGAAAACGGGGTATTCGTAAGCGGGTGCGTTTTCGACGGGAGCGTTTTCAACGGGAACAGAACCGTCAACAACGGGAGTTTCCTCTTCGAGAGGTGCGTTTTCCGCTTCGGGAATTGCGGTTTCGGGATCATACGCGGGAATATCTGTGAGAGGGCCTTCCTCGATAACGGGATAGTTTTCGTCGGTCACGGTATTTTCGAGCTCTGCGCCCGAGGTTCCGCTGTCTGCTGTCGATTCAACGGTCGAATCGTCGATCGCAGAGGTGTTCAGGAACGAAAGTCCCGCAGTAAGGATAAGCGCCGATGCGGTGATAAGCACCGCAGTGATTAATGCGAGTGTCTTGTTTTTCATAAACACTCCTCCTTTCTGTGTGAATATCTTAAAATGTCAATATTCTGGATTTGTTCGGGCGTTGTTATGAATTTGTAAAAGTTACGCGAAAACCGATAAATTTGTTCTGTTCGTTCAGAGGATTGACAAATGGATTCATTTGGTATAAAATTACAGTTAAAAGAGGCGCATAAGCCCCCAAGGCGTTTAAAGTCGCTTTCGCGGGAAGCGCTGCTGTTTTGCATTGCGCGATAAAAAATTCGGAGGAACTATTATGAAAAAGAAAATTTTGTGCATACTGCTTTGTATGCTTATGCTCGTTTCCTTTGCGGCTTGCAAGGAAAACGGCGAAGATTCATCGGTGGCAGAATCTTCTGTCGAAGAATCGATACCGCCGAAAAAGCCGGTTATAAACGGTATCGACCTTTCGGAATTCACCGTTGTTTACAAAAGCGTTAAGAGCGGAGTCGATTACAAGACTATTGCGAAGAATTTTGCGAATTACGTAAAGGATACGTTCGATATTACTCTTCCTTGCCGCGAAGAAACCATTCCCGCGGCGGAAAACGAAATAATCTTCGGTCTTGCCGCAAACCGCGATATTTCGGCGGAATACAAAGCCGAATACGCATTCGGCGAATACAAGCTCGTTATCAAGGGCAGTAAGGTGCTTATCGCAAGCTCTTATCCTCAGGGCTGTAATGCGGGAAGCGAAGCGCTTCTTGAAAAAATCAAGAATTCGTCCGACGGAGTGTTTACAGATATGGAAGTAAGCGGCGAAAAGAAGATTATAAAGGTTGCCTGTGTCGGCGACAGTATCACGCAGGGTATCAACTCGACCGACCCCGTGAACAAAACCTACCCCGTATATATTCAGGAAATGCTCGGCTACGATTACTACGTTCTCAATGCGGGACTCAGCGGCTATTCGATCTGCAATATCGATGATTACGCGTATTTCAAATCGAAGCAGTTCACCGAATCGCGCGAGCTTCGCCCCGACGTTGTACTTTTCGCGCTCGGCACCAACGATGCAAACCCCACTCCCAATCAGCCCTATAAAAATTGGGAAGATCCGCAGTACGACAGAACTAACGTATTTATAAAGAGCACCAACGACCTGCTCGATGCTTATAAGAACGCAAACCCCGACGTTCAGATTATTATGATCCTTCCCGCATCGCTCTTCAAGGTCGGCGCAGACGGCTGGAATGCAGAAGCGTGGACCGCAAATATCGTTAAATATTCGCACCCCTTGCTCGTGCAGATAGCAAAGGACCGCGGACTTCAGACGGTCGATATGTTCCCCTGGTCGAAGGAAAACAAAGAGGTCTTCACCGACGGCTTGCACCCGAAGGACGAAACCTACAAAACCTTTGCACAGTATATTTACGATAACATTAAGGATACCATCAAAAAACCCCAATAAACATATCAGAGCGCGGAGAAATGGACTAAGCCACCCCAAAAATGCTAGCATTTTCGGGGACCCCGATTTACGCCCTTGAAAAAAATAATCAATAGAAAAATCAAGCTTCATTTTAATTGTGAAGCTTGATTCTTTTTTTATAAGGAAATAGATTTTTTATTGTATTTTCAAGGGCTTTTACAAAAAACTCGACTACCTTACATTTGTAAGCCTACGCTCGTTATTTATACCCCAAAAACATAAATGTTTTCGGGGACCCCACACTTCAAAAATAGCCTCATTTCTCTCGCTCTGAACAAAACGGCTCGGTCAGTGAAAGACCGAGCTGTTTTGTGTAAGGGATTGAGGGATGTAATAAGTAAGGAGGGGAATTAATTTGCTAAATAGGGGAATCTTTCTGCATAGCGGGGAGAACCGGGGATAAATTCGCCGGTAGAAAGGGTGGTGCCGTTCCAGCAGCTGTTTTCGCCGTCAAAGCCGATAATGTGTGCAAAGGATTCCTCTGCTTCGAGCTCGTCGATAACGCCGTTTTCGAGCTGTGCGATCTTTTTCGCTACGAGCGATTCCATAAACGCGATAACCGTTTCGCCGTTTGCGAGAGAATAGCCTGTTTGGGTGTATTCGTAAATTTCGTTATTCTCTACACCGTAGGAAAATGCAAGGCTGCCGCAGCAACCGCTTGCTCTTTCGGTAAGGCGGTGTACCCAATAGAATTCAACACGGTATTCCGCTTCGGGAATATAAACGGGAACGTCTTCGGGGTTGTTGGGGTCGAAAAGACCTGCGGTGTGGTCGAAATCGGCTTCGAAGATTTTGCAGAATTCGTTATAGAGCTCGTCTTCGGTAAGCCATACCTGACCGACAAGCTTGCCGGTTTTGTGCTCGAATACGTCGATAACGATATCCTTCCAGATAACGTATTCAAAGCCGGGGTTATCGTAACCGGTTTCGTCGCTTGTGGTGACGGCTTCGAGAGTATCGAGCGCGGGGAGAGTAGTGTCGGGATATTCTGCGGGCGCGTCTTCTGCGGGTGCGTCCTCTTCGGGTGCTTCTTCCGCTTCGTTTTCGGTTACGATTTCTTCGGGAAGCTCTGCGCCGACAGTTCCGCTGTCAGCGGTCGATTCCACAACAGAATCATCGATAGCCGAGGTATCGAGCAGAGAAAGACCTGCGGTGAGAATAAGCGCCGCGGCGGTGATAAGTGCCGCAGTTATTAATGCGAGTGTCTTATTTTTCATAAACACTCCTCCTTTCTGTGAAAACAGCATAACTGCGCGATATTCTGAATTTGTTCGGAAAATATTAGAGATTTGTAAAAGTTATTCTTGCGCTATCGGGAACATCAAAAAGGCTTTCGTGCCTTCGCCCACGCGGGATTCGAACCGCAAAACCGCTCCGTGCGCCTTTGCGATACGGTCGCACAGCGCAAGTCCCAAGCCCGTGCCGCCGTCTGCGCGGTTGCGCGATTTATCGGTGCGGTAAAAGGGCTCCGTGATTCGCTTTAGCTGTTCTTCGGTCATACCGATACCGCTGTCGCACACCGAAATAACGGCGTGACCGTTTTCGCAGTAACAGCTTGCTTCGACCCTGCCGCCGCCCTTGCAGGCTTTTATTGCGTTGCCGATAAGGTTTGTAACAGCCATTCCGACAAGAACCGAATCGCATACGCAGTGAACGCTCTTTGCCGAAACGCGAAGCTCGACCCCGCTCGAAGCCGCGGTGAACGAAAGCTTCTTAACGGCGTTTGCGGTGATTTCGCCCAAATTCGTGTTTTCGGGCTGAATGCCGTTTGCTCTTATAAACGCATCGTCGAGCAGGCGCTCGCTTATCAGCTTCAAGCGCTCCGCTTCACTTATTATAAATTCGGTAGCTTCGATTTTTTCGTCCTCGCCTATATTTGCGTTCAGCAGATATTCGGCATAGCCGCGGATAGAGGTAAGCGGTGTACGCATTTCGTGGGCGAGATTATCGAGCATACGCTGTTTTATTTCGGCGTTTTCCTCGAGCTCGTTCATTTGTGCGCCGATATGCTCTGCCATACGGTTGAAGTCGGCGGCAAGAAGCGAAAATTCGTCCTTGCCCGATTCGTCGGCGCGTATTGCATAGTTGCCGTTTGCAAATTCCTGCGTTGCCTTGCTCAAGCGCTCAAGCGGGCTCGAAAGCTTGTGAAGCACGAAGAAAAGTATAAATGCAAGCAGTGCCGAAGCACCCAGCGAGGTGAAGATATAAACTATCGAAAGGTTTTTAAAATCCTCGTCGAGATAGGTTATATCCTTTGCATAGGTAATCCGATACTGTCCGTTTGCAATCGTTTCGCTTATAAAAAATATACGTTTTCCGTTTATGCGCTGTGTCGAACAGCTTCCGCTCGGCGGAATGACAGAGCCCTTGGGGAGATTGGTGTATTTCGTTTCGCTGTCGATAAACGAATAAAAGCAGAGCCCTATATCCTTTTCGACGTAGTAGCTGCCATAGGAGTTCATAACCTGTGCTCTGCCGATATTGCCGAGATAGGTAATATCGTCCTCGAAGGATTTCGCAATAACGCTTTGCTCGGATTTTGCAAGCGCTTCGGCGGCATCGATGTTTTTCTGCTGTGTGTAATAGGCGAGCGAAAAGATTCCCGTGTTCAGAAACAGCAAAAAGAGCACGAGCGTGATAAGATAGGTTTTGTCCTTGAATCTCATAGCTCGAACCTGTATCCTGTTTTGTAGAGTGTTTTTAAGCGTTCCGAAAGACCGAGCTTTGCGCGAAGCTGGCGTATATGCACGTCGACCGTGCGGGTGTCGCCCTCGTAATCATATCCCCAAACGAGCGCAATAAGCTTCTCGCGCGAGAGGGCGATGTTTCGGTTAAGAATAAGCGTTTCGAGCAGGGAATATTCCTTTGGGGTAAGGACTACCTCGATTCCCGAACGGAAAACCTTCTTCGCCGAAAAATCGATAGTTACGTCGTCGAAATTAAGCATTTCGTCTTCTTTTTTGGTGCGTCGCAAAACGGCACGCACGCGCAAAAGAAGCTCCTGAATTTCGAACGGCTTTACAATATAATCGTCCGCGCCCAAGGAAAGCCCCTTTAATCGATCGTTTATGCCCTCTTTTGCCGTTACGAAAATAACGGGTGTTCCGCTTGCGTGGGTTATAAGCTCGTAACCCGATGCGTGCGGGAGCATAATGTCGAATATCATAAGGTCGAATCTGTCGCTCTCCATAATTTCAAGTGCTTCGTTTCCGTCGCTCAAGCCTACGCAGGTGTGACCGACAAGCTCTAAATTGCGCTGAATAAGGTTGCGAATCGGCCGTTCGTCTTCTACGATAAGAATTCTCGCCATAAAAATTTTCACCGCCTTTGCAGTAACTGCACTTATTATAACATACTTTTTTGCAATTATAAATCATATTTGTGATGAATTTGTTAGAAGAACGAAAAAAACTCTCCGATTTTTATTCGGAGAGAATTTTTGCCCTTATTCCGCTTTTGCAAGGCTGTCGACGATAAGCTTGCCTTCTTCAACGGTTTTAACGAAGAATTGATAGCTGTTTCCTTCAAGAACACCTTCGACGAGATGACCGCTGTAATTGTTGGGACCTTCCTTGATGTATTCGCTGATATAAAATTCTGCTCCGTGGCTTTCGTATTTTTCCACAAAGGGATTCATGCCTCCGTTTGCAACCGTTACGCCGATCTTGATCCAGCAGATTTCGAGAGTTTCGCGTGCATATTCGATCTGGAAAGAGGGATTATCGCCTCTCATCGAGTAGATTATGTGCGCTTGGAATGCGTTTTCATAGCCCTCGTAAGCGGGGTAGTAAAGGTTTTCGCCGTAGTCGGCAACGGCGTCCTTTACCGAACGGTAGTAATATTTCGAGTCGTTTGCGTAGTCGAGCAGAAGAACGTTGAATTCGTTACTCGGTTTCATTCTGCGGTCGATAGGCGCGGGTGATTTTTCGGCATCTTTATCGGGAAACATATTTTCTATTTTGACAAATATTTCGTCAATAAGCGCATTGTTGTTTTCGGCAAGCGTGAGGATTGCCCCGAACGAAAGCAGCATTGCCGCCGCAAGCGCGACGCTTATCAGCCTGTCGGCGCACAGTCTGCGCCTTTTTCGCGGTGCGGACGGTCTTATTCCCGCAAATCCGAGCATTTCTTCTTTTGACCTGTGTTCGATACTGTCGAAGTCGTTTTTAATACCTTTTTTAATATTTTTCACGGAGCTACCCTCCTTTATAGTATTTGCGAAGCTTGCTTATTCCTCTTTGGTAAAGCTTCTCTGCCGCCGAAGCGGTTATGCCCAAAAGTCCGGCGATTTCTTTGTGCTTCATTTTGCAGTATATTTTAAGTATCACCGCTTCGCGTTCTCTTTCGCTAAGCGTCGAGAGCGCATCGAGATAAATAAATTCCGATTCTGCGTTAAAGTCGGATGCGTGTGTTTCGTCCGGCGGTAAAACGGTTTCGTTTTTGCGTTTTCTCAAAATGTTTCGCGCTTGGTTCCGCGCGACCGATATTATAAAAGCCTTTGCGTTCGGCCCTTTGTAGCTGTCTGCACAATAAAGTATTTCGCAAAGGGTATTCTGCAATGCGTCCTCGGCATCCTGATGATTGTTCAGTATAGCCCACGCCGCCGAATATATCTGCCTGTGCATTTTGTCGTATATAACGGCAAGCGCGCTTTTATCGCCCGATGCTATCGAACGCAAGGCGTTATCGCATACCGTGTTCAAAAATGCGTTTTCAAACATTCTAACCCTCTGTCGAAAATTTGTTTTGAGGCGTCCGCCCCGAAAATAGATATTCGGGGCGGATACATAAAAATATTATTCCGCTTTTGTTAAGCTGTCAACAATAAGCTTGCCTTCTTCAACGGTTTTAACGAAAAATTGGTAGCAGTTTCCTTCAATAACGCCTTCGACGATATGACCGCCGTAGTTGTTGGGGCCTTCCTCGAAGTATTCGCTGATATAAAATTCTGCTCCGTGGCTTTCGTATATTTCCGCAACGGGATTCATACCCTCGTTTGCAACAGTTGCGCCGATCTTGATCCAGCAGATTTCGAGATACTCACATGCATATTCGATCTGGAGAACCTTAGGGCCGATTCTTCCGTCGGCATAGCCTCTTTCCGCATAGATTATGTACGCTTGGCATGCGTTTTCATAACCCTCGTAAGCGGGGTAGTAAAGGTCTTCGCCGTAGTCTGCAACAACATCCTTTACCGAACGGTAGTAGCAGCTCGAATCGTTTATGTAGTCGAGTATATGAACGTTAAAGTCTGCGGTACACTTTTCGGAACGCTCGATAACGGCTTCTTCCGCTTCATCCTCAACTGCGGGAGCTTCCTCAACTGCGGGAGCATCCTCAACTGCGGGCGCTTCCTCAACTGCGGGAACTTCTTCAACTGCGGGTGCATCCTCAACAATGGGCGCGTCCTCTGCTATGCTTTCAGCCGCGGCGGGAATAGCGTTTTCGATACCGCTTTCCTCTGCAAGCGCAAACGCCGAGCAGGCGAACACCGTCGCAACAACACAGACAAAAGCGATAAGTGCTTTGAGTTTCATAGATTAATATCTCCTTTTTTAATCGATTAACCGTTGACGTCGTTGGTTTCATATAATAAGTAACGCAAAATGCTTATTTTCGGACAGACAAATTAAAAAAATTTGACATTTTCGCAGAAAAATATTTATCTTTCGAATTTGCTTGACTTTATAATTAAAAGGTTTATAATTTAGTTGATTTTTCACGTTGGAGGCTGATTATGGCAGTAAGCGCGAGAATGAATATGACCGAAGGTCCGCTTTTTAAAAAGCTGCTCGTTTATGCACTTCCCGTGCTTGCAACGGGGGTTTTGCAGTTTTTATATAACTCTGCCGATACCGTTATCGTCGGCCGCTTTGCCGAAGACGGCGAAACCGCGCTGGCGGCGGTCGGCTCGACAGGCTCTCTCACCGCGCTTATAACGGGGTTGTTTATCGGTCTTGCGGTCGGTGCGAACGTTTCTATATCGCACGCATTCGGCTCGGGGCGTGACGACAGCGTTAAGGACATAGTGCACACCTCGGTAACGATTTCGTTCGTGCTCGGCTTGTTGATCGCCGTATTCGGTGTTTTTGCGGCAGAGCCCCTGCTCGGACTTATGGGCGTGCCGAACACGGTTATAGCGAAATCGACCTTATATATGCGTACTATATTTTTGGGAATGCCCGCGCAAATGGCTTATAACTACGGCGCGGCGGTGCTGAACGCGCGCGGCGATACGAAGCACCCGTTTTATTTCCTGCTGTTTTCGGGCGCTCTGAACGTTTGTCTTAATCTGTTTTTCGTCGTTGTTTGCCGTCTTGACGTTGCGGGTGTTGCACTTGCGACGATAATTTCGCAATATCTTTCGGCGTTTCTTGTGTTGCGCCTGCTTACCAAATTCGATGATTGCTGTAAGCTCGATATAAAGCATTTGTACGTCCGCAAGGATAAGCTTTTGAAGATAATCAAAATCGGACTTCCCGCAGGCTTGCAGGGCTGTTTGTTTTCGATTTCCAACGTGCTCATACAGTCGTCGATCAACGGCTTCGGCCCTGCGACAATGGCGGGCAATACCGCGGGCGCGAATATCGACGGAATTATTTATATCGCAATGAATTCATTTTACCACGCCGCGCTTGCCTTTACGGGACAGAACTCGGGCGCGCTCAAATACGACCGTATTAAAAAGGTCTGCGGTATGTGTACCGCAATGGTAGTGGTGTTCGGCTTGGCGATGGGAAGCATCTGTTACCTGCTCGGCCCGAACCTTTTGTCGCTGTTCGGTATCGAAGGAAGCGTCGAAACCAGCGATTCGATGCGCGTCGGTATGCAAAGGCTTTTGATTGTCGGCTTGCCTTATTTTCTGTGCGGCATAATGGAGGTAATGTCGGGTATGCTTCGCGGCTTGGGCGCTTCGCTCGTTTCGGCGACCGTTTCTCTGCTCGGCTCGTGCGTGCTTCGCGTTATATGGATATACACCGTTTTCCAGCAATACAGCGAAATAGAAATACTCTATATTTCCTATCCTGCCACTTGGGTAATAACCGCGCTTGCACATTTCACCTGCTTTGTGATAATATTAAGGAAGCGAATAAAAGCCACTAAAAAAGCCGAGGTATATGTATGACCTACGATGAAATAAAGCGCGCAAACGGTCTTGTTTTCGAACGCTTGGCGATACTTTTGAACAACCGACCCGATTTCGTGACTCAAGAAATGGTAAAGGAGCTGACAGAAAGCTTCTCTCTTTCGGAAGAAGATGCCTTTTCGCTTCTTTTCTGCGCCGCGCTCGGATTCGATACCGAGCTTGAATACGACCGCGAAATTTGGGAAGCATACGCCCCCTTTATGCTTCATCATTTAGATGAAAAGCTTTTCACCGAGGACCCCTACTGCAAGGCGGTAAAGCCGAACGGCAAAAAAATCCTTAACGAATGGGAGCTCCGCACCGATAAGCTTGCGCCTTATACCGCGTTCGTTTGCGACGACCCGCTGACCTTGCCCGACGGCAGAATAATTCCGCAAATCGGCTATTTCGATTGCGAATTCAGCTTTCTTTCGGTGCTTCAAAACGGCAGGGAATGGATGACGATGATGCCGAACGAGCTTGTTACCCAGCGCTTCCCGATAAAAAGAGCTCGCGGCAGGGTTTGCACCTATGGGCTCGGCTTGGGGTATTTTGCCTTTATGTGTGCAAGAAAGAGCGAGGTCGAAAGCGTCACAATCGTCGAGCGCGACGAAAGCGTAATTTCGCTCTTTAAGGAAATGCTTCTTCCTTGCTTCGAAAACAAAGAAAAAATCGAAATCGTCTGCGCCGATGCCTTTGAATTTGCCGAAAACGAAGCAAAGCAACGTAACTTCGATTACGTTTTTGCGGACATCTGGCACGACCCGTCCGACGGTGTCGAGGCGTATAAGCGCTTCAAATCGCTCGAGCACCTTTGCCCGAACACCGAGTTCGATTATTGGATAGAAAAGACCTTAAAGCTTTATATGTAAAAAGAAAGGACTTCCGAGCGAAGTCCTTTTTTGCTTACATATTTCTTCTGTTATAAAGTCCTGCGTAAATGCCGTTTGCCTGCAAGAGCTGTTCGTGCGTGCCGCGTTCGGCGATACCGTCCTGATTGATAACGAGTATTTCATCGGCGCTTTGAATGGTAGACAAGCGGTGCGCCACGACGATAACCGTTCTGCCCCTTGCAAGCTCCTCCAATGATGCCTGAATCTGCATTTCGGTAACGTTGTCGAGCGCGCTTGTCGCTTCGTCGAGAATAAGAATCGGGGGATTTTTCAGGAATACGCGAGCAATCGATATTCTTTGCTTCTGACCGCCCGAAAGATTAATTCCGCGCTCGCCGACCTTGGTATCGTATCCCTTTTCGAGCGTCATTATGTAATCGTGGATATTTGCACGCTTTGCCGCTTCGATAATTTCTTCCTCGCTCGCATCGAGATTGCCGTATGCGATATTTTCGCGCACCGTGCCGGAGAAAAGGAAAACGTCCTGCGCGACTATGCCGATATTACGGCGGAGCGAATAGCGCGTGAGCTCGGTAATATCGTTTCCGTCAATCGCAATTCTGCCGCCGTCAAGCTCGTAAAAGCGGGGGATAAGGTTGCAGAGCGTGGTTTTGCCGCCGCCCGAGGGACCGACCAAGGCAATGGTTTTGCCCGACTCGATTTTTAGAGAAAGGTTTGTGAGAACGCCCTTGCCTGTATCGCCCGTGGGGTAGGAGAAGGAAACGTTTTGGAATTCGATATCGCCGCGTGCATTTGTGAGCTCGATTGCGTTTTCGCTTTCCGCTTCTGTCGGCTGTTCCATGATTTCGCGGAAGCGCGAAAAGCCCGTCATACCGTTTTGTAGCTGCTCGAAAAGCGAAATAAAGCGGTTTATCGGCTTCAAAAGCATAGCCATATAAAGTATAAACGCCGCGAATTCACCGCTGTCGATCGAGAAAGCACCGTTCGGATCGGCATAACCGTTATAGAAGAATATACCGCCCGCAACAAGCGCCGCGAGGTAAAGAAAATCGGTAAAGAAGGTCATCGCGGAGTGGAACTGCCCCATTGCCTTATAGGCAAAGCCGCGTGCGGTTTTGAATCGCTCGTTCGCTTTATCGAACTTGTTTATTTCGTGACCTTCGCTCGTATAAGCGCGCGAAACGCGTATGCCCGAAATAGAGGTTTCGACGTTCGAATTGACTTCCGCAACCTCTTCGCGCGTGCGGGTGAAGGCGTCCTTCATTCTCTTACGCATTTTTACCGAGAAAAACACAACGAAGGGAATAAGCGCGTAAATAATAAGCGTGAGCCAGATATTTATTGTCGAAAGCGCGATAAACGAGCCGATAAACATTATTATCGAAAGGAACAAATCCTCGGGTCCGTGGTGTGCAAGCTCCGAAACGTCCATAAGGTCGTTGATAAGGCGCGACATTACCGTGCCGGTTTTGTTTTCGTCGAAGAACGAAAAGGGAAGCTTTTGCAGGTGTGCGAACATATCCTTTCGCATATCGCCCTGCATACGCACGCCGACAACGTGTCCCCAATAGGAAACGAAGTAGTTAAGCCCCATTTTCGCAAGGTACAGAACGAGAATTATTCCCGCCCAGGTGAGCACAAGGCGCAAATTTCGGTTGGGTACGTAATCGTTGATTATGTTTTTGGTGATGATCGGATAAAAAAGATCTGTTAATGCGATAAGGAACGAACAGAACATATCGAACATAAACAGCTTTTTGTGCGGCTTGTAATACTTTATAAATTCGCGTATCATTGTTCCCTCACGTTTTATTGTGGAATTAAATCCTATTATACCGCCTCGTGCAAAAATTGTCAAGAAAAAAGGCTTCCCGCGGGGGAAAGCCCGCAAAAAGCCTCGATTTGTTATTCCTTGCCCGAAAAATCTGTGTAATCGCTGTAGGTTGCGTTGGTGTCCTGCGGGATAAAAGTGTCTCTCGGGTCGGGACCGAAGTAGTTACCGCCATTAGTGCCGGGTAAGAGGGTGAGCACGAACGCCCATATACTGCCTGCATAGGGTACAAGCCTTATAAAATACCATCCGCCGCCGCGCCCCGTATCGTGCAGACGCCTTATCTCGATCGCAATCGAGGGGATTATTTGTAAAACGCAGTAAGCGTAGGCAGCAACGAAGAAAAGGATCGAGGGCGTGTTGATCTTCAACATCGCGAGCAGAGTTGCGAGCGCATACAGCCCTATAAAGATGATAACGTTGCAGAGCTGATACAGCCAATAATCTCTTCTTCTCGTGCGGCCGTACCAATTACGCCAATTTTTGACAGCGTCAATATAAGCTTTAAACACTATAATTCAACTCCTTTTTGGATTTGTTGATCGATTATAACACACAATCGCGTGATTATCAATAGGAAAGCATTATTTTGTTAAAAATTTTTATTTTTATAGACATATCTTGACAAAGTGGAAAATGATAATATTATCAAGATAGTACACGAAAGGAAACGCGAACGAGCAGGGCTCGCCGCGAAGAATTGAAAAATGGAAAAGCGTATGAAATTTCGGTTTCATACGCTTTTAAGGTTTATTTATTCTTCGGCTTCGGCTGTAAGTCCGGTTATATTTTCGATTACGGGTAATTCATAGCAGGGGAAGTAAATGCCCCAAGCCACGCCGTTGCGGTCGAGCTCGAGAATATGATAGGTTTTCATAAATATGCTTCCGAACTGGTTTACCGTCATTTTATATTGTTTGTATTCGCCTTCGTCACACGGGGTATCTTTTGTCCATACGGGAATAGAAATGCGTTTCTTCACAGTATGTATTTTGCGAAGCGAGTCTAACGGAAAGGCGAATTTGCTGTCACGGTCGGCGAGTATAAGGTTTTCACCTTCGATAAAAACGCGGGTAGCATAGTTGATGTGCGAGGTTAAATCGGTTGCTCTTTCTTTATGTACCGGCTCGCCGTCTTTTATTTTGTAACAGAAGGAAAGAATATCCACGTAGGGCGCATCGGCAGGGACGTTGAATCTTTCGTAAATATCGCCTGCGGCGGCGGTAAGCGCGGTTTGGGCATTTTCGGTTTCGGAGCTTTCGTAAACGGTTTTTTGCTTTTTCTTCGAAATCGTGCCCAAAACGACCCAACCCAAAAGACCTATTACCGCGCACCAAACTATCCAAGGCGCATTGTTGTATCGCTCTGCGAAGGTAAGCTCGCTTTCGATAAATCCGCGTAATACTGCAAAACCGAAAATCAAGCCCATAAACTCGCAAATCATCTTAATAAAAGTCAGCGCCCAAGGCAACTGCGCTTTTTTTTCCACGTCTGTTGCGTTTTCAAGCGCTTCGTCCAATAAGGCGGTTTCTGCAAGCGTGGCTCTGTCGACAATAAAAATATCGCCGTCGTACTTTGTGTTTTTCTTGTTGTGGGTAATGTCTAAACCCAAAAAAGGTTTAAGCTTCATTGTTATTCTCCTCTGAAGTTGGGGTATTCACCGTAGCTGGTCGCATCCTCCTGCGAGAACTGAGTGTCCTTCGGGTCGGGACCGAACTTGTTTCTGCCGACGGTGCCGGGCAATACCATCCAAACGAAAAATATGATTTCACAAGCGCTCGAAATGATCGAGTTAAAAAGACCGCCTATGCCGATAGCCGAAAGAATAACCGAAACAACGGCGGGGAGGTATTGGATAAGCAGGTGGAAAAAGCCTCTGCCCGTATCGTGCAGTCTTCTTATCGTAATTGCCAGCGTGGGAATTAATTGAAGCACCGCATAACCGACAGTGGCGACCCACGAAAGAATTGCAAGCGTGGTAAAGCCGAGCGTGCTCAACAGAGAAGAAAGCGGAATCGCGATTGCCAGTACGAGAACGTTGCAAGTCGTATACAGCCAATAATCCCTTCTTCTCGTGCGGCCGTCCCAGCGCTTCCATTTTTTCAAACCGTCAATATAAGATTTAATCATAGCAAACAGACCTCTTTCCTAAATTCGTTAACTGATTATAACATACAATCACGCGATTGTCAATAGAAAAGTATTATTTTGTTAAAAATTTTTATTTTTATAGACATATCTTGACAAAAGGGGAAAATGATAATATTATCAAGATAGTACACGAAAGGAAACGCGAACGAGCAGGGCTCGCCGCGAAGAATTGAAAAATGGAAAAGCTCAGAATTGCGATTATCGGCACGGGCGGTATAAGCAACAGCCACACACACGGTTATAAAACAATTCCCGAAAAATGCGAAATCGTTGCAGTCTGCGACCTTGACGAAAACAAGGCGAAAAACTATGCGGAAAAATACGGCGTGCCCGCATACTATACCGATTTTAACGAAATGTTCGCAAAGGAAAAGTTCGATGCAGTTTCGGTCTGCACCTGGAACTCCTCGCACAAGCCCGCGACTATTGCGGCGCTCAACGCAGGCTGTCACGTTCTTTGCGAAAAGCCTATGGCAATGAACACCGCAGAAGCGGAAGAAATGCTCGAATGCGCTAAAAAGAACGGCAAAATTTTGATGGTTGGCTTCGTTCGCCGCTTCGGTAACGATGCAGACCTTATCCGCAAATTCATCGACGGCGGCACCATGGGCGACCTTTACTATGCAAAGGCAAGCTATCTCCGTCGCAACGGCTGTCCCGGCGGCTGGTTCGGCGATAAGGAATATTCGGGCGGCGGTCCTCTTTTCGACCTCGGCGTTCACGTTATCGACCTTGTTCGCTTCCTCGCAGGTAACCCCAAGCCCGTTTCGGCATACGGCGTAACCTACAATAACCTCGACCCCAACCGCGCAGGCGGCGGTCAGAGCTGGGTTTCCACCACTACGGGCTTTGATTTCAAATACAACGTCGAAGAAATGGCGGCTGCAATGGTTCGCTTTGATAACGGTCTTACCCTTTCGGTCGAAGCATCCTTCAAGCTCAATCTTAAAAACGACCGCGGCGAAATCGAGCTCTTCGGTACGAAAGCAGGCGCAAAGATCAGCCCGCAGGTTGAATACTTCGGCGACATGAACGGCGTTTTCGTGGATATAAAGCCCTTCGGCGATACCGCGCTCAATTTCGACGGACTTTTCTCGCGTGAAATTCAGCACTTTGTTGATTCCTGCCTCGGCAACTGCGAATGCATCTCTCCCGCGGAGGACGGCGTAGTTCTTATGAAGATTCTCGATGCGATTTACGAATCCGCAAGAACCGGCCACGAAGTTATTATTAAATAAATGAACAAACAAAAAATCGACGGTCAAACCGTCGATTTTTTCTTATCGTATATTTTTTCTGCGACAAAAACGATCAAAAAGACCAAGACGCCGACGCCGAAGCCTGCAAAAACGTCGAGAATGCTGTGTTGCTTGATAAACACCGTCGCAAGCGAAACGAGAATCGCAAAAACACCGAAAAGTGCCTTGTATATCGGCTTTTTGAGCATAATCTTGCTTTGCAGTATAACAAAAAACATTGCCCACGCGACCGAAACGTGCATAGAGGGCATACAGTTTCTGGGAGGCGAATCGGCGGCATAGATAAGCTGAACGCCCCAAGTGAGTATATTTTCGCGCCCGAGCGTTGCGAAATCGGGACGGAGCGCGGTATCGATACCGTTCGGGACGATGGTGCAGAATATCATCGGCAGTATCATACAGCCGTCTACCAAAAGGTTCGCACGCCAGAATTCGCGCTTATCCTTAAAAAGCGGATAAACGATAACGTATGCAATGCAGAAGTACCAAATAACGTACGGAATCAAAAACCATTCGCAGAAGGGGATTTTATGGTCGAGCGCGCTTTCGACAATAAGCACGCTTTCGTCTGAAGGGTAGGCTATACGCAGTATTTCGTACCAAAGCGAGTGAAACGGCCAATAAAGCAGAATGAGGCAATATTTGTGTTGTTTTATAAATTCGCCTATTTTTTTCATTATTCGACCTCCCTTTGCTTTTTTCGATTATATCACCTGCTTTGTTTTTTTTCAAGTATCAATCTTTACGAAATCTTTACGAAATCTTTACACTTTTCTTTACCGTTTTCTTTACTATTTTGTGTTAGGCTCTTACCGTGAGGTGATTTTATGGAAAATCGGGAAGAAAAAATAAAAAGAAAAGCCGATTTTGCGCGGGTACGCGCCGATAAAGAGCGCGATATGCGCGTGGTGAAGCATTTTGAGCACCCGTATATGCTCGAAAACTGCAAGATACAGCCGATAGAAAGCAACATACTCGCCGACCGCGACAGTTGGGGCATATTTGCCGAGCTTACCTTTAAAAATCTGTCCGAGCAACCGCTCAAACGGCTTTGCGTGCGGCTCGATTTTTATTACTACCAGAATATCCCCTATACCTCGGTCTTTTTTGAGTATTCCGAAAACGATTTGACGTTCGGAAAAATATATTCGGGAAGCAAGGCGTTGAAGGAGCGCGAAGCGCTGGAGCGGAAATCGGTGCTCTGCGGCGAGGTTTTCGGGGAAGGGGCTTATATTCCTCTGCCCGAAAGCAGTTATACCGATATTGCCTTTTATATTACCGAAATCGAGCTTGAAAACTGCGAAGCGGTACGGCGGGAAATTTTATTAAGCGGCAGGGGAAGAGTCTTTTCCGAGCTCGACGAGATCGCCAAGCGCATATTACTGCAAGAAAAAAGCTTTGCCCGCTCGGAATCGGTGTTCCCGACAAAAAACCTTCCGGTATTTTCGGATTCGGGCTGGCTTTGCTGCTGCGGACACAAAAATCTGCGCGAAAGCGAAGCCTGCGTTAAATGTCTGCGCCCGCGCGAGCTTCAAAAGGAGCTTATAAGCGAGGAGGCGATCGACGAACGCAAAAAAGAGCTCGCTTCACAGCCGACCGCGATACGTTATCACGACAAATCGCGCTTTGCACAAAATAAATTCCTGCAAAACCAAGCCGATAAAGAGCGCAGGGAGGCAGAGATAAAGCGTTCGAGAGAAAACCTTGCAAGGCAAGAGGAGAAAAAGCGGCGCAAAGCTTCGCATTGGTTAAAGCGCGGGTTGATATTCTGTCTTGTCGCCTATTTGCTTACCTTCGGTACGGTGCTGCTTGCGATGTTCAGGGACGGCGGCAGGGACAGTCAGGAATCGGGCTTTATGTTCAAGCGCATTTTCGAGGGAGATACCTCGCTGTTTGAATTCTTCGGCTTTAACAAGGACGAGGACAGCCCTAAATCGATATTTGACGTGTGGG
The DNA here is from genome assembly GCA_045636285.1 of Eubacteriales bacterium. Lineage (GTDB taxonomy): Bacteria > Bacillota > Clostridia > Oscillospirales > CAG-382 > Coliplasma. The sequence continues at coordinate 41,353 of JAZTXJ010000007.1, read as the reverse complement.
AAATATTCGATTCGTTTGATTACGATTGATTTGTTTGCTTTATGCATCGTGAGGTTGATAGAGAAAACTCGATATTTTATTGACATTTTTAGGCAGGTATTTTATAATATAGATACAACAAATATTCACATACGGAGGAACAGATATGAAAAAAGCACGTTTTTTAGCTTGTTTATTGATCGTATGCCTTTGCGCGACGGTATTTTGCTCCTGCGCCAAGAAGGATGTCCTTACCATAAAATCGGGATATTTCACCGAGCTCGAGGCGAAAGAGGTGGATATTAATTGGCTTAGAAACCTCTCGAACGAGGACGGATACCGCGGTCCTATCGTTCAGTTGACTACGTATCGCGGCGAATTGCATTTGAAGCCGTATTCATTAGATCGAGAAACAAGTATGATTCTTCTCGATAACGGATTTTATCTTTACGGGCTTGACCTCGGAGAGTTTGACGGCTGGGTATCGATATGTCAGGATTACAGAAGTCAGCTTGAGGGATACGAAGGGGAACGGTTGCTCACCTTGAACTGTGTGGGATTTTTGGAACCGTCGAGAGAAACGGAAGCTTTCGGAGAAACCCACATAGTACCCGACGGTAAGATTGCGTATGCTTTCGTATATGATTACAGCCGCATTTTAGCCGAAAGCAAGGGCTACATTTATAAGTTGACGATAATCGACGGAGAGAAATATACGTTCGAAAAATTCGTAGAGCTTGATTCGGAACCGAAAGCGTTTTTGATAGATGCGGACAACAACATCATTGTCGCAACCGCAACTTCGCTCAATAAGGTAGATCCGGAGGGTAACGTTACACAGCTTTTCACCGCGGATTATTGGCCGTATTTACAGAGCCGGTCGGTGCTTGAGTATGAGGGCGCATATTACATAAGCACTATGTCGGGTATTTTGAAATACACAATAGATACACAAGAGGTAGTGTGGTACCCCTATTATAACACAGACGAAGAATAATAAAAAAACGAGAGGAACACAATTTGTTTTCCTCTCGTTTCTTATTACAACTGTTATAAATTAAAACTTGTCTACTTTCTTCTGGAAGTAGGACTTGGGATGCTGGCAAACGGGGCACATTTCGGGAGCCTTCTTGCCTACGTGGATATGACCGCAGTTGGTGCAGATCCAAACCTGAACCTCTTCGGAAACGAAAATGGTTTCGGTGTTGAGCTTTTCGAGAAGTGCGCGGTATCTTTCTTCGTGTTCCTTTTCGATCTTGCCTACTGCTTCGAAGAGATAAGCGATTCTGTCGAAGCCTTCTTCTTTAGCGGTCTTTGCAAAGCCTGCATACATATCGGTCCATTCGTAGTTTTCGCCTTCAGCCGCATCGAGAAGGTTGGTAGCGGTATCGGGAACCTTGTCGCCGTGAAGAATTTTGAACCAAAGCTTTGCGTGTTCCTTTTCGTTGCCTGCGGTTTCTTCAAAAATGTCGGCAATAACGGTGTAGCCTGCTTTTCTTGCTTCGCTTGCGTAATAGGTGTACTTATTGCGAGCCTGAGATTCGCCCGCGAATGCTGTCATAAGATTCTGTTCTGTCTTGCTGCCCTTGAGTTCCATGTGTTTTTTCTCCTTTTAAATTAGTTGTATTGTGATTTTTAATTTAACTTAATCAGCTTGCAATCGGGACATTTGCCATAAAATACCGTTTCGTGCTTTGCGATACGGAAGTTGGTTTTTGCTTCGATAAAACGGTCGAGCGATTCGTTGTATTCCGCTTCGAAAAAGTCGCAGAATTTGCCGCATTCGGTACAGCTTATATGGTGGTGCGGGGTTAAATCTCCGTCGAATTTATCGGGGGAATTGATTACCGATATGCGCCTTATCGTGCCCGTTTCGGCGAGCTTGTTCAAATTGCGGTAGACCGTGCCGAGACTTACGTTCGGCATTTCGCCGCGGATCATATCGTATACCTGTTCTGCGGTGGGGTGTGTTTTCGTGCTCTGCACCGCCGAAAGAATGACCGCTTTTTGCTTTGTTTGTCGTTCCTTTATCATCGGCATCTCCTTAATAAGAATTATTTCTGTTAATAAGATACCACAAATAATAAAGTTTGTCAATAAGAAATTTATAATTTTCTTTACTTTTTTTAAAAATGATGTTAAAATAAGTGCATCAAAGCTTTTTGCGAGGTTATATATGCCGTTTTTGCCTATTTTTGCGAATGAAATAGATTATCAGCCCGATTTTGTTATCGTCACGGGCGATGCATACGTTGACCACCCCTCGTTCGGCACAGCGATAATTTCACGCGTGCTCGAAGCGGAGGGTTACTCTGTTGCTATTATACCCCAACCCGACTATAAAAGTAAAGAGGATTTTATGCGTTTCGGTCGACCTCGTTTGGCATTTTTAGTCAATTCGGGCAATATCGATTCGATGGTAGCACATTATACCGCATCGAAGAAGCGCAGAAACGACGATTATTATTCACCCGGCGCAAAGATCGGAAGGCGCCCCGACAGAGCGGTTATAGTTTATTGTAACCGCATACGCGAAGCATACGGCGACGTTCCCGTTATAATAGGCGGGCTTGAAGCATCGACCAGACGCTTTGCACATTACGATTATTGGTCTGACAGCGTTCGCAGAAGCGTGCTTGTCGATTCACGCGCGGATATGCTTACCTACGGAATGGGCGAAAATATTCTGCGCCGTATCGCCTTTTTGCTCGACAAGGGTGTTCCGATAAAGAAAATACGCGACGTGCGCGGTACCTGCTTTATCGAAAAAAGCGATTTCGTTCCCCACTTCGAATATGAATCCTGCGGCGATTACGACGATATAAAGACCGATAAGCGTGCGTTTGCAAGGGCTTTTAAAATCCAGTCCGACAATCAGGACCATATATACGGCAAAGCGATTATCGAATCCTACGGCGATAAAATCTGCGTGCAGAATCCGCCTATGCCGCCGCTCACGAAAAAAGAGCTCGACGCGGTTTATTCTCTGCCGTATATGCGTACCTATCACCCCGTATATGAAAAAGAGGGCGGTGTTCCCGCAATAGAAGAGGTTAAATTTTCTATCGCGCATAACCGCGGCTGCTTCGGCGGATGTAATTTCTGCTCGATTGCGTTTCATCAGGGCAGAACGGTTACCTCGCGTTCGATCGAATCCTGCGTTACCGAAGCAGAGGCTATCGCCGCAATGCCCGATTTCAAGGGATATATCCACGACGTCGGCGGTCCGAGCGCGAATTTCCGCACAAACGGCTGTGAAAAGGCAAAGAAGTTCGGCGTTTGCAAGGGCAAAAACTGCTTAACTCCCACCGTTTGCAAAAATATGCAGGTCGATCACAGCGAATATATCGAGCTTTTAAAGCGGATAGAAGCGGTTAAGGGCGTTAAAAAGGTGTTTATCCGTTCGGGCTTGCGTTACGATTATATTCTTGCCGATAAAAACAATAAATTCTTCCGTAAGCTTGTAAACGACCACGTCAGCGGACATTTGAAGGTCGCGCCCGAGCATTGCTGTAACGACGTGCTCAAGCTTATGGGCAAGCCGAATATCGAGCAATACGATAAATTCAAAGAAAAGTTCGCGCTTCTTACAAAAGAGGCGGGCAAGGAGCAGTATATCGTTCCTTATCTTATCTCCTCGCACCCCGGAAGCACGCTTGATTCTGCAATAGAGCTTGCGCTTTATTTAAAGAAAAACCATTTGAATCCCGAGCAGGTGCAGGATTTCTATCCCACACCGGGTACGGCGAGCACCTGTATGTTCTATTCGGGCATCGACCCCTTTACCGGAAAAGAGGTTTACGTTGCGCGTGATTACCACGAAAAGCAGATGCAACGCGCGCTTTTGCAGTTTGCACGCCCCGCAAATGCAGGTCTTGTAAGAAAGGCGCTTATTAAAGCGGGCAGGGAAGAGCTTATCGGCTTCGGCACCGAATGCCTTGTCCGTCCCGAACAGCAAAAGCGGTTCGAAAAGCCGAAGGACAACCAAAGCCGTAAAACAGTAAAAAATAAAAACAACGCACAAAGAAAGGGTAAAAGAAGATGAACGCAGTAAAGGGATTTCACCACATAGCATTAAAGGCAAGCGATTTCGATAAAAGCTGTGAATTTTACAAGGCTTTAGGGTTTACCGAGCGCGTGCGCTGGGGCGAAGGCGACAAGCGTGCGGTTATGCTCGATATGGGCGACGGCGGCTGTATCGAAATTTTCGCGGGCGGCGAGGACAAGGAACGCCTTGACGAGCGTTTTCTTCACCTTGCTTTTAAGGTCGATAACGTCGAGCTTGCATACAACACCGCAATAAACGCGGGCGCAACAAGCAAATACGAGCCCTACGAGGCGTGCCCGCCCAATGCCGTTCCGCCGATAAAAATGTGCGTCGCATTCGTTTACGGCCCCGACGGCGAATTGCTTGAATTCTTCAAAGAAATATAAGGCAAGTCCTTGCGAAGCTGCGGCTTTCGCATAAAAAACAAACGAATAACAAAAAAGAGAGAGCAAAACGGTTTTTCCGTAAGGCTCTCTCTTTATTTAATGCTTTTTAGCCGTTAAGGCAATACGGGGGTTGAAGGATCTGTGGGTAAGAAGGGATCTTCGGGTATTTCGGGCAATACGGGGTTCGATACAAGGTGTTCGGTGCAGACACGGTTTGCCGGTCTTTCGGTTACCGAATATCCGAAGCTGATATTTTCGGGGAACATATTCTGGAAGAAGGGCACGTCGGGGCTGGTCGGATAAATATATCCTTCGCCGACTTCCATATAAGTGTATTGCGCGTCTTCGACCTTAACGCTGCCGATGAGGGCACGGTCGGCAAGAGTCATCACACGGAAGCCGACGTTGATAAGGTTCGATTGAGGACAAGCACAGCCGTCAAGGCAGATGCCGCCTGTTACCTGGTCCCACTGAAGCATAATATGCTTATCGCAATATTCGGTGGGAGCTTTGCTCGATTCAAACATACCCTTTGCGATACAGCTTCCGCCGCCCTGAAGATGATAAAGGTCGTTGCGGCAGGCATCGGTTGCAAGCTTGCCCGAAACCGTGCAGTATTCGATATCCGAAACGCAGGAGGCGGGAACGTCAAACGATTTTTGATAGCTTATATCGTTGGATTCGTAATATTTGTATATTTCCTTGAAAACGCTGTTCCAAAGGCTTGCGGCAGGGTTACCCGAAGTGGTGATAACGTTGTTTCGGTCATAGCCGTACCAGCAACAAGCAACGAAATCGGGGGTGTAGCCCGCAAAGTAAACGTCCTTCTTGTCGTTGGTGGTACCGGTTTTGCCCGCTACCTCCAAGCCGTAATTCTTCCAGAAGGTAATGCGCGAAGCGGCGGTACCGCTTTCTACAACGTGGGTGAGCATTTCGGTAAGTATCGCCGTGGTGGTTTCGCGGTATTTAACCTCGTGCTGTTCGCTGTTGTCGAGTATTACCTTGCCCGTGCTGTCGCGCACGACCGAATAGGTGCGTGCCTTCGACGTAATACCGCGGTTTGCAAGAGTCGCATAAGCCTGCGTGTGCTCGCGCACGGTAACGCCCTTGGTAAGACCGCCGAGCGCAAGAGGCGAAGTGTTTATATCCGAAAGTATGGTGCCGTTTGCGAGCGTCATCGAATCGACAAGGGTGGTATAGCCGTAGGATTTAAGGTTGCTGTAAACGCTTTCGACACCCATTTTTTCGCAAAGCCTTACAACTATCGTATTGAGCGATTGCTGTATCGCATAGTCGGGCGAAACGAGTCCGACGTATTTGTTGCTGGAGTTGCGGGGCCAGTAGGTTTCGGTATCTTCGTAATAAACGGGGGGGACGTCATCTACGGGCGTGCTCGGAGATATAACTCCGTTTTCGAGTGCAAGCGCGTATATCGATAAGGGCTTTATCGAAGAACCGCACTGACGGTAGGAATGGGTTGCACGGTTAAGACCGCGGCTTTCGCGCTTTTCGCCCAAGCCGCCGACTATTGCGAGCAGATCGCCCGACGAGGGATCCATAATACAGATCGCAGACTGCGCCTGCATACCCGAGGTTTCGGGCCAATAGCTGCTGTCGGTAAATACCTTTTCGGCACAGTCCTGAATAACGGGATCAAGGCAGGTAACGATCTGCAAGCCGCCGGAATAAAGCACCTGCGATGCGGTAAGCTTATCGTATCCGTATTCTGCCATAAGGTCTTCTATTACGTCGTCCATAACGGCGTCGATATAATAGGAGTGGACGTTTTCGGAATATTCTTCGTCGCTTCCGTCGGCAAGTGTTATGGGTGCGTCATAGGCTTCGTTGAACTGCTCTTCGGTTATCTTGCCCTGCTCGAGCATAAGCTTGAGCACGAGATTTCTTCTCGTTAGGTTGTTCTTGGGGTTGGATATGGGATCGTAATGGGTTGGCCATTTACCGATCGACGCGATCGACGCGCATTCGGCAAGCGTGAGCTCGTTTAATTCCTTGCCGAAGTAGGTTTCTGCGGCAACGCGGACACCGTAAGACCCGTGCGAGAGATATATGGTGTTGAGATACATTTCGAGTATCTCTTCCTTGGTGTATTTCTCTTCGACGTTCAGCGCACGGAAGATTTCCTGAACCTTACGCTGTATCGTTGCTTCGTTATCGCCCGAAACGTTCTTTATCAGCTGTTGGGTGATAGTCGAGCCGCCGCCGTAGTTCGAGCTTGTCGGGATAAAGAAGTTATATATCGCCGATGCGGTTCTCGTCGTATCGACACCGTTGTGCTCGAGAAAACGCTGGTCCTCGACCGCGATATATGCATCGATAAGCATTTGCGGTATTTCGGCATAGGTCGCCCACATACGGTTTTCGGAGCTTACGAGCGTATCCTCTTCGAGCAATACCTCGTTTCCGTTGCGATCGACGTAATACATGGTAGTCGAAAGCGCCGAGTCGAATTTCAGATTATCGAGCTCGGTGAAGTTCGGGTCGACGTAGTTCTTAATATATATCACGAATGCGATCGCAACCGCGGCACCCGTGATAATTCCTACAACGAGCAGAGTGAGAAAGACGTTCAGAAGATAGGTGAGCGCCTTACGAACGACAAAGAGCACGCTCGTTGCCGTCGCTTTTGCGGCACGGGCGGTTTTGCTGGGCTGGTCGCCGTCTTGCTCGACTTCGTTCTTTTTTCTTTCCTTTTTGTCTTTCACCGAATCAAAGGTTCGGGTACTGCCGCCTTCGGAGTCCTGCTTCGCGCTTATCGGCGCAAAATCACGCGTGGGCTCGCCGATATCGACACCATCCTGCTGATTCTGAAGGTTGTTATCCTGCATATTTTATCTCCTTTCGGGAAGTAGGGCTTTTATTTTACCGCGATATTTTCTTTGCCCATAAGCTCGCGGAGCTGGTTCAACAGCCGTTCGTTTATATTCGCCGTCTTGCCTTTTGCGGCGGCAAGACGTTTTTCCTGTTCGAAATACACGAGTATGCGCGAGCTCCCGCCGCTTTTTGCGGCAAGTGCGAGCGCGTCGTTCAAATGAAATTCGTTTTCGGGCGTAACCTTGATATAGAGCGATTTTGCTTCCTCTTTATCGGCAATCCGGGGTGCGGCTTTAAGCGCATCCTCGGGTGTGCAGACCGATTTAAGAAGAATCGTAAGGCTTTCCGAGCCTTCGTCGCCGTATGCTTCTTTAAGCTCGGGATTGCCCGTAAACACAAGCACTCTTCCTTCCGAAATCAAGCTTCCGCTTTCCGCATAAAGCGAGGGGAAGGCGATAAGCTCGCATTCGCCGGTTTCGTCCTCTGCTTCGATAAACGCCATTATATCATTCTTTTTCGTTACTTTCGAGCGTTTTTTTGTTACGAGTCCGATAAATTTTATTGAATTATTTTTCTTTATGCTCTTGTTTTCGAGCCCTTCGCGTATTTTTTCGAGCGTAAGAGCACCCGTTCTTTTAAGAATATCGCCGTAGCCGTCGAGCGGGTGACCCGAAAAGTAAAGCCCCGTCATTTCCTTTTCGCCCTTGAGCATTTCGCTTTTCAAAAGCTCGGGAAGTGTGGATTTCGGGAATTCAAACGCCGATTCGTTAAAGCTGCTTTCGCCGCCGAAAAGGCTTATCTGCCCTTCGGAATTGCGGCTTTTGTCCTTCGAAACGGTTTCGAGCGCCTGTGCAAGCCCTGCCAAGATATGACTTCTTTGCAGACCGAATTCGTCCAAAGCGCCCGCCGTTGCAAGCGATTCGAAGGTTTTTATGCTTCCGAACTTGGCACATCTGTCAAGAAAATCCTCGATACTGTCGAACCTTCTGCGCGTGCGCTCTGCGATAACCTTATCCGCAAACAGCGCGCCGACGTTTTTGATTGCCGCCAAGCCGAACCGAAGGTCGTTTCCCTCGACCGAAAAGCTCGTGCCGCTTTCGTTAACGCGCGGAGGGAGAATTTTTATTCCCATTCTTGCACAGTCGGCAATATATTCGCCAACCTTTTCGTTATAGCCCATTACCGTGTTCAGCAGTGCACACATATATTCGCGCGGGTAATGGCATTTAAGCCAAGCGGTGCGGTATGCAACCACGGCGTATGCTGCCGCGTGGCTTTTGTTGAAGGCGTATTTTGCGAATTCGCTCATTTTATCGAAAACGCGCTCCGCCACTTCGGCGGGTACACCCTTTTCTTTTGCGCCTGCAAGGAAAATATCCTTTTCCTTAAGCATAACGTCCAATTTTTTCTTCGCCATTGCGCGACGAACTATATCTGCTCTGCCGTAGGAATATCCCGCCATTGTGCGACATATTTGCATAACCTGCTCCTGATAAAGCATAACTCCGCAGGTGGGGGCAAGTATTTCCTTTAAGCAGGGGTGCTCGTATTCGGTTTTTTCGGGGTTTTGGCGGTTTTTCAGAAATTCGTCTATCGAAAGCGCGGGACCGGGGCGGTAAAGCGATATTACCGAAATTATATCCTCCAAATCGCGCGGCTTGAGCTTCGAAAGCAGGCTTCGCATACCTTCGCTTTCGAGCTGGAATATGCCGATAGCGTGCCCCTCCGAAAGCATTTCGTAGGTTGCTTTATCGTCAAGCGGAAGCGCTTCTGCCGAAAAATCGGGTATTTGCTTGCGTATCTGCTTTTCGGCGTATTCTATTATCGATAAAAACCGCAAGCCGAGAAAGTCCATTTTCAAAAGACCTAAATCGGCAACCGTGTTCATCGGGAACTGGGTGACGACGGTGCTGTCGTTCACCGCAAGGGGTAGATAGCTTGTCAACGGCTCGTCGGTGATTACTACGCCCGAAGCGTGCGTGCTCGTGTTGCGCGGTCTGCCCTCAAGCTTCATTGCGCTTTCGTAAAGCCGTTTTGCCGCAGGGTCGTTGTCGATACGGCTTTTGAGCTCGGGGTTTTCCTTGATTGCCGATTCAAGCGTTACGTCGAGATAACGCGGAATCATCTTCGCAATTTCATCGACCGAAGCATAGCTCATACCCAACGCTCTGCCCGCATCGCGCACGGCTTGGCGCGCGGCGAGCTTACCGAAGGTGATTATTTGTGCAACGTGCGCTCTGCCGTATTTCGCAGAAACGTATTCGATTACCTCGCCTCTGCGTTCGTCGGAAAAATCTATATCAATATCGGGCATACTTACGCGTTCGGGGTTCAAAAAGCGTTCGAACAGCAAATTGAACTTTATCGGGTCAACCTGCGTTATGCCCAAGGAATAGGTGCAAAGGCTTCCGACCGCGCTTCCTCTGCCCGAGCCGACGGGAATACCGTTTTTGCGGGCGTAGTTCACAAAGTCCCAAACGATAAGCATATAATCGTCGAAGCCCATATTGTGAATTATTGCGAGCTCGTGGTCGATACGTTCGTGATAAAGCGAAATATCGCCGCTCAATCTGCCTGCGCTTTCAAGCCTTTCGAGCCCTTCAAGACACAGCTTTTTCAGGTACTGCTCGGAATTATAGGGAGCAGGTGCGCGGAATGCGGGTAGGTGCATATTTTCGAAATCGAACGAAAAATCGCACATTTCGGCAATGCGTACGGTGTTTTCGACCGCTTCGGGAACGTCGCGGAACAAAAATTCCATTTCCGAAGCAGATTTGATATAGTGCTCACTGCCCTCCATACCGAATTCGAGCTCATCGACGGTGTTGCCTGTCGAAATGGCGGTGAGCAAGCGCTGAATGCCTGCGTCGCCGCGCGTGGTGTAGTGAGCATCGTTGGTGGCAACGAGAGGGATTTCCAGTTCCTTTGAAAAGCGTATAAGCGCGCGGTTGACCTCTTCCTGCCCTTCGATACCGTGGCGTTGAAGCTCGAGATAAAAATTATTTCTGCCGAAAATGCGGTCGAAGATTATAATGCGTTCCCTTGCGAGCGACATATCGTTTGCGAGTATCGCTTTGGGAATGCTTCCCGAAATACAGCCCGAAAGCGCGATCAGCCCTTCGGAATATTTCGTAAGCGTTTCTATATCTGTTCTCGGCTTTGAATAAAAGCCGACGGTAAATGCCTTTGAAACGATGGTTATAAGGTTTTTGTAGCCGACTTCGTTTTTTGCAAGAAGAACGAGGTGTGAATAGTCGGCATCGAGCATTCTGTCCTTTTGCTCCATAGAACGCGGCGCAACGTATACCTCACATCCGATAATCGGCTTTACGCCCTTTGCGGTGCAGGATTTGTAAAATTCGACCGCGCCGAACATAACGCCGTGGTCGGTTATGGCGCAGGCATTCATCCCGCCGTTTATAACCGCGTCGGGAATCGCGCCTATACGGTTTTCGCCGTCAAGCAGGCTGTATTCGGTATGTAAATGAAGATGAACAAAGCCCATTTTGCGTCCTTTTAAAGTTAGTAGAAGAAATAGATGAATCGATGAAAAACCGTGTGTTTTTCATCGGGAGCGTAGCGATTTTCGGGAGCGTAGCGATTTATTGATTCGCAAGCGTTTCTGCGATTTCCAAAAGCTTTTTAAAACGGTGATTCAAGCCCGATTTGCTCACCGGTTCGCGCAGAAGCTCGCGCAGCTGGGAAAGGCTCATATCGGGGTTGGCAAGACGAAGCTCGGCGCATTCGCGCAATTCCGCGGGAAGATTGTGCATCGCTCCGTGCTGTTGAATCACAAGTATCGCTTCGCGCTGTTCTGCCGCGGCGCGTGCCATACGGTCTAAGTTTGCGGTTTCGGCGTTGCACAGACGGTTTGTGTTGTTGCGGACGTCGCTAAGAATTTTCGCGCTTATTATATCGAGCGTCGCTTTTGTCGCGCCGATATAGGAAAGAAAATCCTCGATACTTTCGCTCGCCTTGTAATAAAGCACGGGCTTGCCCTTTCTTACCGTGCGCTTTGCGGTAAGCGAAAGCGAATCCAAAAGCTCGTAAAGCATTTCGGCGCTTTCGTCGCTCGTAAGCGTGAGCGAAAGCATAAAATTGCGCCCCGGCGAGCTTACGTTTCCGCACTTCAGGAACACGCCGCGCAAATAACAGCCCGTGTCCTTCTGACAGCGTTGCTCCAACGGCTCTAATTCAAAGCCTGCGGAAAGCGCCTGCTTACAGCAATCCTTTTTCGGAAGATTTTCGGTTAACTGATCTTTTATTTCGGAATTGAACGACATTAAACAATTACCCTTATTTCAGGCTCCAATCTTACGCCCGTTTTTTCAAATACAGTGTCGGAAACAAGCTTTAAAAGCGAAATAACGTCGGTAGCGCTTGCGTTTCCCGTGTTTATAATAAATCCTGCGTGCTTGACCGAAACCTGCGCGCCGCCGATAGACAAGCCCTTTAGCCCGCATTGCTCGATAAGCGCGCCCGCATAATGTCCCTCGGGGCGCTTGAACGCGCTTCCGCAGCTCGGATATTCAAGCGGCTGGCTCGCCTTGCGCTTTGCCATAAGCTCATCCATTTTTGCGCGGATTTGCGCTTTATCGCCGTTTTGGCAAACGAATTCCGCCGAAAGAAGCACGAGATTTTCGGTGTTCATAATGCTTTTGCGGTAGCCGAAATCCATTTCGTCCTTACCGAGCAATACCGTTTCGTTGTTGCTGTTTAAAAATCTGCCGCAGGAAAAGCTTTGCGAAATTTCTCCGCCGTATGCGCCTGCGTTCATATAAACGCCGCCGCCGACCGTGCCGGGAATTCCATAGCAGAATTCAAGCCCGGTAAGCGAGCTTTCGCACGCAACGCGCGCAAGGGTCGAAAGCGTTTCGCCGCAATATGCGACGACTACACCGCTTTCGCATTCGGCTCCGCGTATTGCAGAGCTGACGATAACCGCGCCGTCATAGCCTTCATCGGTGAACAAAAGGTTAGAGCAGTTGCCGACAACGATATGCTTTTCGCCGCGTTCGCGGAAGTAACGCAAAGCCGAGGTAAGCTCGGTTACGCTTTTCGGGGTTACTAGATATTTCGCTTTTCCGCCCGCCTTCATCGAGCAAAAGGGCGCAAGCGCTGTATTTTCGGTATAAGTAAAATTCATAAAACGACACACTCACATATTTACTCACCCTATATTATACTATATATTTATTTAAATTACAATAAAAAGTAAGAAAATTTTTCAAATGCCTTGACCTTTCAGCCGTTATTTGATAAAATCAAGGCGATATATTCAAAGCGTTCCGCGTACTGCTTGCGGGAACGCATTCGGGAGAAACAGAAATGCTTCAGTATTTGATAGTCTTTCTTGTAAGTATGGTGCCGGTTATCGAGCTTCGCGGCGCTATACCTATGGGACTTTATGCATACGATCTGCCTATTGTGGCGGTAACCGTTATTTCGATAATAGGCAATCTTTTGCCCGTGCCCTTTCTCGTGCTTTTCGGCGGCAAGGTATTGCATTGGCTCGCAGGGTTTGAAAAGCTCGGCAAGCCCTTCCGCAAAATACTCGAAATCGGCGAAAAAAAGGTTGCAAAGATGAACAAAAACGCTCAAAGAGCGCTCTTTTGGGGCTTGTTCACCTTTGTTGCGATCCCGCTTCCCGGTACGGGTGCCTGGACGGGCTCGCTTATTGCGATAACGCTCGGACTTAATTTGAAAAAGAGCGTACCCCCGATCGCGCTCGGCGTGCTCGGTGCAGGTGCGATAATCGTAACGCTCTTCTATTTCGCTCCCGAGCTGTTCAAAACGATCATAGGCTAAAATTAAAAAAATATAAACAATAATCAATGAGGTAAATTATGGCAAAATTCAAGATTGGTGTTATGACCGACTCCTTCAAGCTCCCCTTCGAAGAAGGTCTTGCAAAAGCGGCAGAGGTTGGCGCACAGGGCATTCAGCTTTACGTTGTTGAAGGCGAAAACAAATACGATACCTTTGACGATGCAAAGGTTGCACGCGTTCGCGCGCTTCTCGACCGTTACGGCTTGGTAATTTCGGCTGTTTGCGGCGACTTCGGCGGCCACGGCTTCGAACGCGTTGACGAAAACGAATGGAAGGTTCCCGCTTCGAAGGCTGTTGCGGATCTTGCGGTACGCTTGGGCACGAAGGTGGTTACCACCCATATCGGCGTAGTTCCCGAAAATAAAGAAGATCCCAACAAGGCAGATACCGAATGCGAAGCATATAAGAATATGGTTTCCGCTTGCCGTGAAATCGGTGAATACGCGGCTTCTATCGGCGTTACATTTGCTATCGAAACCGGTCCCGAGCCCGCAGAGCGTCTTAAGGCGTTCCTCGACGACGTTAATTCCAAGGGCTTCGGCGTAAATATGGACCCCGCCAACCTCGTTATGTGCTGCGGTACCGACCCCGTTGCTTCGGTTTACACTCTTGGCAAATATATCGTTCACACCCACGCTAAAGACGGCAAGGGCTTTATTATCGATCCCAGAAAGGTTTATACCTTCTTTGCAGAAGGCGGTATCGAAGACCTTCGTCTTTCCGATTACTTCCTTGAAGTTCCTCTCGGAGAAGGCAACGTTGATTTCGACGGCTATCTGAAGGCACTTTCGGACATCGGCTACGAAGGATTCCTTACCGTTGAACGCGAATGCGGCGCGGATCCCTATGCGGATATTCTTCTTGCAGTAAACTTTCTTAAGAGCAAGATCGGAGAATAAAAATGATAAAGATAGGCTTTATTGATTACTATCTCGATGAATGGCACGCAAACAACTATCCCAAATTCATCGCACAGCAGTTCGGCGACGAATTCAAGGTTGCTTATGCTTATGCCGAAAAGGATAAGGAAGGCGGCTTGACCACCGACGAATGGTGCGCGCAGTTCGGAGTAGAGCGTTGCGACACTATCGAAGAGGTTGTCGAAAAGAGCGATTGCATTATCGTCCTCTCGCCCGATAACCCCGAACGCCACCTCGACCTCTGCCGTATTCCTCTTGCAAGCGGCAAGCGTGTTTACGTCGATAAAACCTTTGCGCTCACCAAGGAAATCGCAAAGGAAATCGTCGCAATCGGCGAAGCGAACAACACCCCCTTCTTCTCGACCTCTGCTTTGCGCTTCTCGAACGAGCTTGCAGACGTCCCCCGCGAAGGCATCTGCTTTATCAATTCGCGCGGCCCCGGCAGATTCGATACCTATGCTATCCACCAGATCGAACCGATCGTGGTTCTTATGGGCAGCGAGGTTAAGAGAATTATGTCTGTCGGCAGCGGCTACGAAACCATGGTTATCGAATTTTCGAACGGCAGGCGTGCGGTTATGAGCCACTACGATTGGAAGGGCGTCGATTTCGAAATGATCGTCAACTACGAAGACGGCTCGATTTACAAGGTGCCCCAGATGAGCGGTTATTTCGATAACTTTATCAATAAGCTCTGCACCTTCTTCAAAACCGGTGAAACCTTTGCAGACCACGCAGAAACCATTTCTGTTATGGGCATTATCGAAGCAGGCAACAAGGCTCTCGCTAACCCCGGTGTTTGGGTAGAGGTTTAAAAACAAAATAAAAACGGTCGGATTTGATTCCGACCGTTTTTTATTAAACGTATTCGAGCTTTACGCGGTGCTTTAACGAGCAAAGAATTTCGTAATTTATCGTTCCGAGCGCGCTTGCGAGCTTATCTATATCTTTGCTTGTTTCGAAAATAACCGCTTCATCGCGTACCGAGCATTCGAAATCGAGCCCGATATCGACCATACACATATCCATACAGATTTTGCCGACCGTTGCAAAGAGCTTGCCGTTTATGCGAATAAGCTCTTTTCCCGAATACACGCGTGAAAATCCGTCGGCATAGCCGATAGCGATAACCGCGACGCGAGTATCCTTTTCCGCCGTGTAGGTACAGCCGTAGCTCACGCAATCGCCCTTTTTAAGCTCGTGCACGGCACAAACGCGCGCCGAAAGCTTCATTGCGAGCGCGATATTTTCGTCCTTTATATTCGAAGAGGGCATTAAACCGTAAAGTATAATTCCCGCCCTGACCATATCGAGATGCATTTCGGGATAACGCAGGGTTGCCGCGCTGTTACAGCAATGGCGCGTGCCGACCTTGATATTGCGCCTTTCAAGCTCTGCGAGCAGGGCAGAGAAGACCGAAAACTGTCCTCGCGTGTATTCCTCGGTTTCGCCGTCGCTGTCGGCAAAATGGGTGAAAATGCCTTCTATGCTGATATTTTCGAGCTTGGAAATTTCGCTTATTTCCTCTGCGGCGCGGGCAATATCGTCTTCCTTGTGGCAATAAATACCGAGTCGGGACATACCGGTATCGACCTTTATGTGAATACGGACCCTGCCGTATTTCGAAAGGGCTCTTGCATATTCAAGGCTGTCGGCGGTCTGAATGAAATCGCCTTCGATAACCTCGTTTATAAGCTTTGCATCCGTCGGGCCGAGTATGAGTATATCGCCCTTTATGCCCGCCGCGTAGAGCTCCTGCGCTTCGCTCAGGCAGGCGACGGCAAAATCGTTACAGCCGAGATTTTTAAGCTTTTCCGCCGTTTCACAGGAGCCGTGGCCGTAAGCGTCTGCCTTTACCACCGCCATAACGCGTGCATTGCCGGTAAGCGAGCGTATGTAATTGTAATTGCGCCCGATTGTTTCAAGGCTGACCTGCGCCGTTACTCTGTGCTTCATTTGCTTCGAGTGACGTGACGGCAAACAAAAAGCGCCGTCCGTTCTCCTCCGTTTCGATATGTGTTACCCTTTCGGTATCTTTATCATAATACACTATTATCGTCGTTTCGTCAATAGTGTACTTCGCGCCGTTTTCGTACTTTTCTCCGATTTTATCGCTCGAGGCAAGCAGTGTTACCGCCCTGTAAAGCGCCTCCTGCGCGGGAAATGTACCCTTTTTTACCTCGCGCTCGAAATACCCCTCGATCTCCGCCGTGTTTTTGTCTGCGCCGAGGTGAAGATGCGTGCCCGCAAGCGCGTGTGAGCCTTCGAAAAAAATATCACAGCCGTCGCTTTTGATAATTGCGGTGAACTCCTCGCCGTTCGGCGAAAGCGATGCCTTGAGCGTTAACGGCAAAGTAAAAAGCTCTCTCGGCTCGATTGGGCGGTTACAGGCGGTAAGCAGGATAAAAACGGTTAAAATCAGAATAAAAAACGTCTTTTTCATAAGCATTCCTCTGCAATTATTTCGGAAGAGTCAAAGCTCCGTCCGAGTAAATGGGTATTATATGGTTGTAAATATAGTTGCGGCCGAAAAGACCGTAAACCGTTCCGTTTTCGTAAAACAGCGTACGCAGAACGTATTTTCTCGAAAGCACGGCGGAAACGGTTTCGCATTCGGTTGCGATGCTCACGGTTTGAATATTTCCGCATACCGTCGCAAAGGCGTATCCCCCGTTTTCGATTGATATAAAATCGGTTATCGCTTCTCGGCTGTCGGCACGGCAAAGCTTTTCGGTACGCTCGCCGTTTTGGTCGAACGTGTAAGCACCGCTTGCAAAGCTTCCGATAAAGTGCCGTCTTCCGCATTGCGTAACCGCATCTGCATCCGCAAGTCCGTTAATGCCGCTTCTGCGGCAGTCACACGGAGCATCGAGCGTTATTCGCGCGGTTTCGTTAAAATCGTAATCAAGCAGATAAATATCGGCGCTGTCACAGCAGGCAAGCGCGGCATAGCCGCCTTCGATAAGCCGTAGCTTGCGGTATGCACGGGCGGTGCCGATACGGCAGGAAAATATCCCGTTGCTGTCAAAAAGATGTATAAAACAGCTTTGACCGTCGGTCGCCGCAATGCTTCCGTTCCGCCGTGATGCCGATATGGCGGCAAGGCTGTTTCCGAGCGTGAATATTGTTTGATCGTTGTATATCACGGTAATCACTCTCCGATATAAATTATATTCGTATTGTTTGCGGTATGCCTCTTGATTTTTGTGTCAACTATAAATATAATGTTAATTGTGATAGTTTAAACATATTGCAAAAGGAAGATATATATGAAAAGAATTTTTGCTCTGATATTGGCGTGCTGCTTTGTATCTTTGTTTTCCTGCGCGGAAGCCGAAAAAACCGTAAGCACAGTCGAATCCGAACAAAAAAGCGAAATGAACGAATCGAGCGAAGCGATGGTTATATCGCGCCCCGAAAGTATATCGGTGGTTGTGCTCGGCGATTCCATTGCACGCGGAGCAACGCTTGAAAATCCCGAAAAGGAACGTTATTCCGCACTGCTTGGCGAAAAGCTTAAAAACGACTATAAAGCTGTCGATATTAAAAATTACGGTATCGACGGTCAGACGGGCGCAGAGCTTTTGGAAACCATAAAAACCGCCCCGCCGCAAGGGCTTGAAGACTGCGATTATATTATCGTCAGCATCGGCGGCAACAATATTTTGCAATTTCTCACGACTCTTGAAGGTGCGGGTGAATTTTTGGCGGGAATAAGCCCCGAGGTGTTTGCGAATTATTTCAGATATATTATCGCAGAAACCGAGGAAGAAAAGCAGAGCCTTGCCTATACCTGTCAAACCATATCGCAGGCGTTCGGCGAGCTTAACAGCGCCTATGCGAGCGAGCAGTTCAACGGTCTTATCGATTCGGCGGGCGAAAAATTGGAAGCCGAAATACCCCAGATCGTTTCCGAGCTGAAAAGGATAAATCCGAACGCGGAAATTCTTATTCAAACGGTGTATAATCCCTATAAGGATATGGTCGTCAAGCTTACCGACGTTACCGAAATACTCGATATGGACGCAAACGGCGAGCGCGCGGTTTCGCGCCTGAACGAACCGATAAAATCGCTTGCGGAGGAAAACGGATATACCGTTATCGACGTTTATGCGGCGTTCGAGGAATCGATAAAAACACTCACCTATGCGGGACTCGATATAAGCAAGGCATCCTTTAGCCTTGATCCCCACCCGAACGAAAAGGGGCACGAGCTTATCGCAGAGGTATTCTATAATTATTTGACGGAGAAATACAATGGCTAAAAAAACGGTTGCACTGCTTCTTGTGCTTGTGATGTCCTTTCTTGCCGTACCCGCTTTGGCAGAGGAAACCGAAATAAATCTTGCCGAGGGCTTGAAATATACCATAGAAACCGGCGAACCGGTTACTATGTCTTACGGTAATTTTGTCGAAGACGGAACGAAGTTCGACGTCGATGCGGGTCAGCTTACCGACGGCAAGACGGCGACTAATTCAAGCGCTTCGGAGGGCTGGTATAAGGCGTTCCGTGCAAAGAGCCGCACCGTTACCTTCGATCTCGGTCAGGTATCCGCAATAACCCATATCGAAGCGGGATTTTTGCACCAGAAGGTTGCGGGGATATATGCTCCGCGTTACATAAACGTTTCTTTATCCGACGACGGCGAAGTCTATGGAACGGTAATGCAGTTCGATACGGGTATCGACCTCAGCGACACCGTCGTTTCGCGCCGTGCTGTATCGGTTGTTTTTCCGAAGGTCTATTCGGCGCGCTACGTAAAGGTCGAATTTTCGAGCGATATTTTCACCTTCTGCGATGAAATCCGTATTATCGGAAGCAAGAACGTTACGGGCGAGGAAGCAAAGGTCAAGCCCGATAAAAAGGAAGAGCCCAAGGGCTATTTGAAGGACCTCAACGGAGATTCGGATATAATCAAGCTTTATAACGGTTACTATGCGCCCGACGATACCGTGGGCATACTTTCCGAAGAGGATATTTTGCCCTACGTGGCTTATCTCGATACCAACGGCAATATCGCGGGGGCGATGTTCGATGCCGTTGCATTCGTGCCCTGCCACGGCGATTACCCCTCGGGCGGCAGATTGGTCAAAACGAACGGCAAGCCCGGTGCGGTAATGACGGACTGGGAAAAATATTTCGAATACACCTTCAAGGAAGGTCAGGACATCGATGCGCTCGATAAGGTCGTGGGCAGGGTTTATTCCGAGCTCGGATTAAAGGGCAAATACAAGGTTTATCTTACCTTGCCTTATCCCACCGTTATCGATAAGCCGTTCGGCGATATAAACGGCGACGGCTCTCAGGAATACTGCCAAACGCTCGAGGAGCGCGTTAATATCGTTAAATGGTTTGCCGAAAAATGTATCGCGCAGTTTAAAGCGAACGAATATGAAAATTTAGAGCTTGCGGGCTTTTATTGGCTCCGCGAGGAAATAAATTATTCCGATTCCGACCATGAAGCAGAGCTTGTAAAGCAGGTAAACGCCTATGCCGATAAAAAGAAGCTCGATATGCTTTTCGACCCGTTTTATCTTTCTACCGGCTATGACCATTGGGAAGAGCTCGGGTTCGATGCGGCGGTAATGCAGCCCAACGTCGCCTTTGATAACACCTCGTATTTCGAGCTCGGAATGCTCGGCGAATTTGCCCAATCGGCTTACAATAACCATATCGGTGTCGAAATGGAAACGAACGAGCCCTCCTATTTCCGCGGAGACGATTATTTAAAGGCGGGCTATAATTACGAAAGCTATCTCTATTACGGAAGCAAAACGGGTTATATGAACGCGCTCAAAACCTATTATCAGGGCGCAAACCCCGGCAGCTTTTACGATTTCTGCCACGCCGATATAAATACCCCCAAGGGCATATATTTGCGCCGTCTTTACGATTTGACCTATAATTTCATTCACGGCGTTTATAAAAACGAAGCTCCGAAGGCAGAGGTGCAGGATATAGAAATGGTTGCGGGCGACAGCCGCGTAACCGCTGATATAAAAATAACCGATACCGATTCCTATTGGGGCGACGTTACGGTTGAATTTGTAAAAATGCCCGAACACGGCGGAGTAACGGTTGCGGCAAGCAAAAAAACGCTTATCTTCCGTGCCGACGACGGCTATATCGGAACCGACAGCTTTGTTTTGCGTGTGAGCGACGGCTTTAATTATTCCGAAGAAATCACCGTGAACGTAACCGTAAACGAACCCGTTGTGAACGAAAACGATTCGAGCGGCGAAAACGAAAGCACGGTGCCTTCGGGTGCACAAAGCAATAAAACCGTTCCGCTCTGGCTTATAATTCTTCTTTCCGTGCTCGGCTTGGCGATTGTCGCCGTAGCGGTCGCGGCAATAACCAAAAAGCGATAAATAAAAAATCTCGGTGAACGAAAAACGTTTGCCGAGATTTTTTAATGCAGCTCGCTTGCGCGGAGAAGATGCCCGAAGCGTGTGCTCCTTTTAGCTAAAACAAACCGAAGCTGATACCGATAGCGCTGTTGACCTGCCGCATGGTGCTTTCATCGAGCTTTCCCATGCGCTCCTTCAGACGACGCTTATCGATAGTGCGTATCTGTTCGAGCAGAATAACCGAATTTTTTGCCAGTCCGCTGTTTTCGCCGTCGATAGGAATGGCGGCGCTGACCTCGATATGAGTGGGGAGCTTGTTTTTCGAGGTTTTGCTGGTTATCGCCGCGGCGATAACGGTAGGGCTGTATTTATTGCCCGTGTCGTTCTGCACGATAAGCACGGGGCGTATTCCGCCCTGCTCCGAACCGACCACGGGACTTAAATCGGCATAGTATATATCCCCTCGGCGTATGCTTTCTTCGCCGTTTTGTGTCTTCAATGTTGAACACTCCTTTTTTGATAGTATATGTAACCGTCCCGTTGTTAGTGTTGCCAACATTTATATAGTTTATAATATAAAAAACCGCACGCCGTCAAAAGTCGGAGTGCGGTTTACATAATTATTGTTCGCTTTGGAACTTCAAAAGGTATTCCTGGAAATAGCTCGTGGTTGCGGTGTTGGTGTATAAGAGCTCGAACGAGGGGTGCATAAGCGGATGGTTCGGGTCGATTGCGACGTATCTTCTTTGCCAATTTCCGATTCCGCTTTTGAACGTCAGGCGTGCGTAGCCGACACCCGAACGGTCGATAGCGTTGATATATTCACGCACCGCTTTCATCATTGCTTCGCGGGTCTGAATACCGCTTATATAAATTTCGTAGCATACGTTTTCGGCAAGCTCGCCCGATTCGGAAGAAAGAATTGCTTGCTCGGGCAGAGCGACGAAGCGTTCGAAGCTCACCTCGAAATCGCCGTTGGGGAACGCATTGCGAATAGCGGCCGCCATTGATGCAACGTACTGTTCGGCGATTTTTTGTTCCATTTTGCTTTTAAATCCGTCGCAGATTACGCTGTTGCCGAGTGTGAACGATGCGCCCTCGGTGGGGTATTCACTGCTGACCACGTCCATGACGTACGCCTTTGTATCGTAACGGTAATAAATTTTTGAAAATTCGAATTCTCCGAGCACGGCGTTTTCGTTTTGGGGGTAGTTCGCCTGAGCGTATTCCTCGAAAGCCTGCTTTGCGCTGAGTGCCTTAAAGGGATTGCCGACAAAAAATACGTTCAACAAAATGCATATTACCGCACCTGCACAGATTACCGGAATACCGCGCTTTTTCTTTGCCTTAAAGGCATTTGCACCGTATCCGAAAACGACACAGGCAAGTATACATAATGCGGCGTACACCGTTGCGGCAGAGGAGCCGCTTTCGATCGAGTTTACCGAAAATACGGTTATTCCGAATATAGCCGCCTTCAAGGCGATGCCGAGCGGAATGAACGCCGAAGCACAGCAAAGCAGGAGCGCGATCGGTGTCATTGCAAGAATTCCCGCCGAGCGTCTGAACAGCAACGCCGCCGCAAAGGCGAGAGCTATAACGATCAAAAGCCAAACGCCGAGCAAACGGTCCTTGCTTTTATTTTCGTTGGTCATTGATATTCCTCCAGATTATAGGGATTGGTGAGCTTTATAAGCAGGGCGGTATCATCGTCCTGCTGCATTTTGTTGTTGCGCGTTGCGCCGCAGACAACACATTTGTGCGTGATAACAAAGCCTTTTTTGGGATGCGAAATAACTGCGGAGGGGCGCATAAGCCCGCCGCATTCGCTGGCTCTGTCGCCGGGGTTTACGTCGAGATGCCTTGAATAAAGGCAAAAGGGGCAGTGATTGCGCGAGCTGTAGCCGAGCGGCGGAACCTCTTTGCCGCAGTGTCCGCAAATGAACCCGCTGTCATTTTTAGTGAAAATTTTGTCTTGCATACGAAAATTCCGTGAATTTCTTGTAAATTTATAAAAAAGGGTTTTATTTTTGATTTAAATATAGTATAATACAAAATCGAAAGAAAATCAACCGCAAGTGAGGATAAAATGAGTAAAAACAAAAATAAGCCCGAAAATAACGCTTGCGCGCTGTCTGAGCGCAGGGGCGCGGTGGGCGGTCAGGCGATCGTCGAGGGCATTATGATGCGCGGAAAAAAGCATACCGCTATCGCCGTTCGCAGAATGGATAATAAAAAAATATCGGTTTCCCGCAAGGGTAATTCCTCTGTTGCCGATAAATGCAAAATACTTAAATGGCCGATTATACGCGGCGTCGTGAACTTTATCGAATCGATGAAGCTTTCCTTTTCGACCATAACCGAAGGCACCGATATGCTCGGGCTCGACGTTGCCGAGGAAGAACAGAGCAAGCTCGATAAATGGCTCGACGAGCATTGCGGAAAATGGCTTATCGGAGTTATTTCGGTCATTTCGCTTTTGCTCGGCATATTGCTGGCAGGTGCGCTGTTCATATTCCTGCCCACGTTTTTCGGCGACCTTATTTTCGATAATCTGCTCACTCTCGAGGGTGCGGCGGCGAATATCTGGCGCAATATTATCGAAGGCGCGCTGAAGGTTATAATTTTTATTCTTTATATCTGGCTTACCGCGTTTATACCCGATATGAAGCGCGTTTATATGTATCACGGCGCAGAGCATAAAAGCATTTTCTGCTATGAAGCAGGCGAAGAGCTTACCGTCGAAAACGTCAAAAAGCACTCCCGCTTCCACCCCAGATGCGGTACGAGCTTTATGTTCTCGATGATAATTCTCTCTATCGCGGTGGGTATAATCTTCCTTTGGGCTGTCGATACGGTGTGGCTGCGCTCGCTTCTCAAAATAGCGCTTCTTCCCCTTACCGTAGGCATCGGCTATGAATTCATACGCTATGCGGGCAGACACGATAACGCGTTTATCCGCATACTTGCAAGGCCCGGTCTTTGGATGCAGAACCTCACCACGCGCGAACCGAGCGACGATATTATCGAGGTCGGTATAACCGCGCTTAAATGTGCGCTTCCCGATGATTTCCCCGGATTTTACGAGGAATGCCTTGAAAATATGAAGGAAGAACAGCAGGAAGAAGCAGAAACGGCGACCGAGGGCGCGGAAGCACCCGCCGAAATTCCCGAAAGCGAGGAAAGCGAAGTTGACGCTTAGACAATACAGAACAAAGCTGCGTGAAATGCTGCTTGAAATATCCCCCGACGAGGGCGACATTATCGCGGATATGCTTCTTTGCGAAGCACTCAAGGTCGAGAGGGGATACCTTCTCGCGCATCTCGACGAAGAAACTCCCCGTTCTATCGATGCTTTTGTAAGCGGTGCCGTGTTCGAGCTTTCGCTCGGCAAGCCCTTGCAGTACGTGCTCGGAAAATGTAATTTTTACGGCTATGAAATATCTGTCGGCGACGGTGTTTTTATTCCGCGAAGCGATACCGAAATAGGCGTAAAGGCGGCAATAGGTCTGCTTAAGGACGGCGGGCTTTTTGCCGATATTTGCAGTGGAAGCGGCTGTATCGCAAAAGCGATAGCGGCAGAAAAGCCGACCGTTTCGGGCTATGCGCTCGAGCTTTCGCGCAAGGCTCTGCCCTATACCGAAAAGAACCTTGCAGATCAAAAAAACGTTTCCGTGCGCCGCTTCGATGCGCTCGACGAGGACGATTATATCGAGCTTGCGGGCATTCTCGAACGCCCGTTGGATTTGGTTATCTGCAATCCGCCCTATATACCTACCGAGGATATACAAACTCTTTCGCCCCAAGTCGGATTTGAACCCGATACCGCGCTCGACGGCGGCGAGGACGGCTTGCGCTATTACCGAATCGTCACGTCGCTCGTTCCGCATATATTAAAGCGCGACGGTATTCTGATTTATGAAATCGGTATCGGTCAGTGCGAAGACGTTTCGAACATTTTAAAGGAGCACGGTTACAGCGTGGCGGTGCTCAGAGATTACGGAAAGATCGACAGAATATTGGTTGCACAGCGCAATATATAACGAAGAAAACGGCAACGCCGAGGTCCATAGGACAGGCGTTGCTCTTTTTTTCTGCAAAAATATAAGAATGTGTATTGACAAGAGAAAAAATCCGTACTATTATTATATATTATATAGTAAACATTTTGAAGTGCGGAACCTATGAAGATTGAATCAAGAAATAATCCGACAATAAAGAATATGACCGCTCTGCGCGACAGACGCGAAAGGGAAGAAAAAAGGCTCTTCTATTTTGAAGGCGTTCATCTTCTGGAGGAATATCTGCGCGCGGGCAATACCCCCTTTGCGCTCTTTGTGCGTGAGGACGCTTGCGAAAAATACGCCGCCCTTATATCAAAGGCAAATTGCGAGGTATATACGGTAAACGAATCGGTATACAATAAGCTTACCGAGGAGAAGGCTCCGCAGGGTATATTTACGGTTGCTTCCTTTCTCGAAAATACGGCGTTTGTCGGCAAACAGCTTGATTATTCCGAACTGCCCGAACGCATAAAAGGCAATTCGCTGATGCTTGTCGACCTGCGCGATACCGGCAACGTGGGTACGGTAATACGCACCGCCGCCGCGCTCGATTGTGCCGTTCTGCTTTGCGGAAGCTGTGCGGATATTTATTCCTCGAAAACCGTGCGCGCCACGATGGGTGCGCTGTTCACGGCGGATATATTCGTCTGCCCCGATACGCTTGCTACGCTAACGGCACTTAAAGCTTGCGGAGTGCGGGTTATCGCTTCCGCGCTCGATGAAGAAGCACAAACGCTCGGAAGCTTCGAAACCAAGCAAAACGACTGCTTTGCGGTCGGTAACGAAGGTCAGGGTCTGAGCGAAGAGGTTATAGCGCAATGCGGTATGACCTGCTTTATCCCGATGTCGGGCAAGACGGAAAGTCTTAATGCGGCATCCGCCGCTTCGATACTTCTTTGGGAAGCAAGGAGGAACAGAATGTGATGAACGAAAACGTTTGTTATGTCTGGTTTCAGCAGGCGGTGGGCATAAGCAACCGTCTTGTGCGTGAAATACTTCTGCGCTTCGACAGCATTATCGACGTTTATAACTGCAACGATTTTTCCTTTCTCGGCGAAAAACGCGAAAAATATATAAGAAGGCTCGAAACGAAGGACACCTCGGAAGCGTTCGAGGTGTTAAAGCGGTGCGAAGCCGTCGGTGCGCGCGTTACGGGATTTTATTCGGAGCTGTATCCGAAAAAGCTTCGGGCGATAGATAATCCGCCCGCGGCGCTGTATTCGATCGGCGAATTCAGAGATCTTAACAGCATTCCCTGTATCGCAGTGGTCGGAACGAGAAAAATGTCGGATTACGGCAAAAATATCGCAGAACGCTTTTCTTACGTCTTTGCGAAAAGCGGTGCTTGCGTTGTGAGCGGGCTTGCGAAGGGGATCGATACCGCCGCACACCGCGGTGCGGTAATGGCGGACGGATATACCGTCGCCGTGCTCGGCAACCCTATCGGAGACGTTTACCCGAAAGAAAATATAAAAGCGTTCGAAACGCTGTATAAGCGCGGGCTCGTTATAAGCGAGCTTTATCCCGGCGCTCCGCGTACAAGAGCGGA
Source organism: Eubacteriales bacterium (assembly GCA_045636285.1). GTDB lineage: Bacteria > Bacillota > Clostridia > Oscillospirales > CAG-382 > Coliplasma. The sequence goes on along the minus strand of JAZTXJ010000007.1, from coordinate 15,395 downwards.
TTTCCCCAACAGAAACAGAATTATAAGCGGAATATGCGATTCGGTTGTAATAGCCGAAGCGGGCGAAAACAGCGGCGCGCTCATAACCGCCCACCACGCGATTTCGCAAGGCCGTACGGTTTATGCCGTGCCGGGTGCTATCGGCGCCGAAAACGCAGGCTCGAACACGCTTATAAAGCAGGGCATACCCGCGGTTACCGAACCGAACGACGTGCTCGCTCCGCTGATGCTCACCTACCCCGAAGCAGTCAGGACCTATACCCCCTCTGTAACCGAACGGCTGAGCAGCTACGGTACCGTAAAGACCGAAACGGCGGAAAAGGCTTATAATGGGCAAAAGCAGGCGATTTCCCAAGAAGTGAGCGGATTTCCGCAAAGGAGCGAAGAGCCCGAATTCCCGCAGGGCGCATTGGAAGCCAAAAAGCTTTCCACCGCGGGCAGAGCCGAAAGAATTCTCGCGGTGCTTAAAGGCCGCTTGCCGCTTACCGCAGATGAAATAGCGATAAAAACCGGCTTATCGATAAACGAGGTGCTTGCCGAGCTGACCTTCATGGAAATCGACGGCAGTATAATATCCTCGCCCGGCGGAAGATTTATTTCGTCGAAGTTTTAAAAGATAAGCAGATACACAGTGATATATAACGGAAGGATACATTGATGAACACACTTGTAATTGTAGAATCGCCCCACAAGGCGAATACCATAAAGAGCTTTTTGGGCAAGGGATATAAGGTAAAATCCTCCAAGGGCCACGTGCGCGACCTGCCCAAGAGCAAATTGGGTATCGATATCGAAAACGATTTCGAACCGCAATATATAAATATTCGCGGCAAGGGCGAGCTTATAAACGAGCTCCGCAAGGAAGCAAAGGCGGCAGACCGCGTGTTTCTTGCAGCCGACCCTGACCGCGAAGGCGAAGCGATAAGCTGGCATCTCGCAAACGTGCTTGCGCTCGACCCTGCGAAAACCAAGCGTATTACCTTTAACGAAATAACCAAAAACACGGTAAAGGAAGCAATAAAGCACCCCCGCGACATCGATATGAATCTCGTCAACAGCCAACAGACGAGAAGAATACTCGACAGACTTGTCGGCTACAAAATCAGCCCTTTTTTGTGGAAGCATATCAAAAACGGTCTTTCCGCGGGCAGAGTGCAGTCGGTCGCAACGAGAATAGTTGTTGAACGTGAACAGGAAATCGAAGCGTTCAAGCCCGAAGAATTCTGGATCATCGGCGCCTTGTTCGTTACCGAAAAGGGCGAAGTGTTCAAAGCAAAATTCTATGGCGTAGACGGCAAAAAGACAGAGCTTTCGAACGAAAACGAGGTAAAAGAAATTCTTTCCGCCGCGGCGAAGGGAGAATTCAAGGTAGAAGCGGTAAGACGCGCGCTCAAGCAGCGCAGACCCGCTCCTCCGTTTATTACCTCCACGCTTCAGCAGGATGCAAACCGTAAGCTTTCCTTCCAATCGCAAAAAACAATGCTTATCGCGCAGGAGCTTTACGAGGGTGTAAATATCGGCGAAAAGAACGCGCACGGTCTTATCACCTATATGCGTACCGACTCCTTGCGTATTTCCGACGAAGCGCGCGAAGCGGCGAAGAAGGTAATCATAAACAACTACGGCGAGGAATATTACCCCTCCACGCCCAATAAATACAAGCTCAAAAAGAACGCGCAGGACGCGCACGAAGCAATCCGCCCGACCGATCCCGCGATCACGCCCGAATCGCTCCGCGGAAAGATTTCCAACGACCAGTATAAGCTCTATAAGCTTATCTGGGAACGCTTTATCGCTTCTCAGATGTCGCCCGAGCTTTTGGATACCGTTTCGGCGGATATCGTTTCGAACGGAGTTATGTTCCGTGCGAACGGACACACCGTTAAATTCCGCGGCTTTGCGGCTGTTTACGGCGATATAGCCGACGACGTGACCGACGAAGAAAGCGGCGCAATGCTTCCCGAGCTTGCCGAAGGCGAAAGAGTCGAGCCCGCCGAAATCACCCCCGAGCAGAAGTTCACCCAGCCTCCCGCAAGGTTTACCGAAGGCTCGCTGATCAAGGTGCTTGAGGATAAGGGTATCGGCAGACCTTCTACCTATACCGCAACGATAACAACAATAATTTCGCGCGGGTATATCCGCCGCGACGGCAAGTTCCTTCTTCCCACAGAGCTCGGCGTTATCACCACCGAAACGATGAAAAAGGCGTTTTCGCATATCGTTGACTATAAGTTCCCCGCGGAAATGGAAGAGGACCTGGACCGAATCGAAGACGGCACGAGCGAATATATCGAGGTGCTTCGTGAATTTTACCGCCATTTCAGCATTCAGCTCGAAGAAGCCGAAAAAACGCTCGGAAGCGAACGCGTTGAATTGCCGAAGGTGGAAACCGGCATTATATGCGAAAAGTGCGGTGCCGTAATGGTCGAAAAAACGGGACGCTACGGCAAGTTTGCCGCCTGCCCGAATTACCCCAAGTGCCGCAATACGAAGCGCTTGGATGCCGAAGCCGAAAAGGAGCAGGAGGAAAAGAAAGCACCCGAAGTTCTTGCCGACGAAAAATGCCCCAACTGCGGTAACGATATGGTGCTCCGCAAGGGTCCCCACGGCAACTTCTTCGCCTGCAGAAATTATCCCGAATGCAAAACCGCGATCCCCTATCGCCGCGACAGCGGAATAACCTGTCCCGATTGCGGAAAGCGCGTTATGGTTAAGCAGACCAAAAACCGCAAAACCTATTATGCCTGCGAGGATTACCCCAAGTGCGGATTTTCTTCGTGGGATCTTCCGACCGAACGTAAATGCCCGCAATGCGGCGCGGCGGTGCTCAAAAAGAAGAACCGCGAATTCTATTACTGCAAAAACGAATGCGGTTGGAACGAAGGAAAGTAAAGTAACCCGTTCGGGCACGGCTGTTGCCCGATTGTAACTGTGAGGTAGAAACAAATGAAAATAACCGTAGCAGTCGATATAATGGGCGGCGATAACCCCGCAAGCGAGCTCGCGCAGGGTGCGATAAACGCCGCTTTGGAATTCAAAAACGACGGCTTGGAGCTTATACTCGTCGGCACGAAGGAAGCGATAGATTCTCTTCCCGAGCTGCCCGAAAACGTATCGACCCGTATCGGAGAGGGCGTTGTCGAAATGACCGACGACCCCGCATGCGTTATGAAGGAAAAAAAGAACTCGACGCTCGTTTTGGCTTGCAATCTGTGCAAGGACGGCGTTGCCGATGCTGTTGTAAGCGCGGGCAACACGGGTGCCTTGTTCACCGCCGCATCGCTTATCATACGTCGCATAAAGGGTATTCGCCGCGCCGCGCTCGGCTCGGTAATTCCGCTTGAAAAGCCGTTCGTTCTGCTCGATTGCGGTGCGAATCTCGATGCGACTCCCGAAGTGCTTCAGCTCTATGCGCGCATGGGCTCGATATACGCCGAAAACGTTCTCGGTGTCGAAAATCCGCGCGTTGCGCTTCTTAATAACGGCACCGAATCCCATAAGGGAACACCCGTTTACAGCGAAGCGTACGCATTGCTTTCGCAGGACGAAACGATAAACTTTATCGGAAATTGCGAAGGAAAATCCGTCCCCTTCGGCGCGTGCGACGTGCTTGTGTGCGACGGGTTTACCGGAAATATCGCGCTCAAGCTTATCGAGGGTATGGGCAAATTTATGTCCAAATCCTTAAAGGAGCTTTTCTACGCTTCGCCGATAACGAAGCTTGCGGGCGCGATGACCTTAAAGCATACCAAAAATCTAAAAAAACGTCTTGATCCCTCGGAATACGGCGGAGCTCCCTTTCTCGGTCTTGCAAAGCCCGTTGTCAAGGCGCACGGAAGCTCGGATGCATATTCCTTCCGTTCGGCAATAAAGCAGGTAATGCTCTATTGTGCCGAAGGCACGGTCGAAGAAATAAGCGCGAGCATGCAAAAGAAAAACGAAGGCTCAAAGGAGATAACCGAATGAGCGAGGAAAAGGAATTACATCTTCTCGAAAAAGAAATAAAATACACGTTCAACAATACGCGTCTGCTTACGGTTGCGCTTACCCATTCCTCTTATTGCAACGAAAACCGCAAAAAAGGCATTCTTGTAAGCAACGAACGAAGCGAATTTTTGGGCGATTCGATACTTTCGGTGATAACCGCGGAATTTTTGTTCCACCGTTTTCCCGATGCCGATGAAGGCTTTCTAACCCGTACCCGCGCCGCGCTCGTGTGCGAGGATACGCTTGCGAAGTTTGCAAACGGCATAAGCCTCGGCGATTATATGCTGTTCGGCAAGGGCGAATCGGCTTCTACCGGCGGCAGACACCGCAAAAGCACGCTGGCAGATGCGTTCGAAGCGCTTATTGCGGCGATATATCTCGACGGCGGTATGGAAAACGCGAAGAAATTCGTGCTTCCCTTCATTTCCTCGTCGGTAGACAGCGTTATAAAAGCGGGAACCGAGGACTATAAATCGCGTTTGCAGAGAATAGTTCAGCAAACACCCGAAGAGGTGCTTTCGTACAGCCTTGTCGGCGAAGACGGCCCGCCCCACGACCGCACCTTCAGCTATGAGGTGTTCCTGAATTCGAATTTGCTCGGAAGGGGCAAGGGTCGCTCGAAGCGTGAAGCAGAGCAGGCGGCGGCAAGGGAAGCGCTTATATTGCTCGGTGAATTAGATGAAGAACCATCGTAATCTGCCGTTTTTCGTGCCGCACGCAGGCTGTCCGAACTGCTGTGTTTTCTGCTCGCAAACGAAAATAACGGGACAGCGCGCCGAAAAGGATTTAAGCACCGAAATAAAAGAACTGCGTGCGATGCTGGAAAGCGAAAGCGGAAGCTTTAAAGAAAGCCAAATAGCCTTTTTCGGCGGAAGCTTTACCGCAATCGAAAAAACGCGTATGGAGGCTCTGCTTTCGGTTGCGAACGAATACATAAATAAAGGCGTCGCGCAGAGCATAAGAATATCGACAAGACCCGATTGTATTAACGAAGAAATACTCGGAATACTTAAAAAATACCGCGTAACGCATATCGAATTGGGCGTGCAGAGCACAGATGAAAAAGTGCTTTCCGCCTGCAAGCGCGGACACACCGCGAACGATTCGTTTGCGGCGGCGAGGCTTATAACCGAGCAGGGCTTTGTGTTCGGCGGGCAAATGATGATAGGTCTGCCCGGAGCCACGGCGGAAAGCGAAATTCAAACCGCACTCGATATTGTTAAAATGTCGGCGGGCGAAGCGCGTATTTATCCGACCGTCGTGTTCGAGGAAACCGCACTTTACGATATGACAAAGAGCGGTATATATAACCCGCTCGGATTGGAAGAGGCTGTTGAACGAACCGCGAAATGCTACCGCATTTTTCACGATGCGGGGGTAAAAATGCTCAGAATCGGGCTTCATTCCTCCGAAAACCTGAAAAACGCACCCTTCGGTGCAAATCACCCCGCCATCGGCGAGCTGACAAAAAGCCGCGTTTATACCGATATTATCGCGGAGCGCGCGGGCGATTGCAAAAACAAAATACTTTGTGTCGGAATACGCAAAAGCGATATTTCGATGCTTCGCGGACATAACGGAGCCGCAATAAACAGACTCAAGGAGCAGACAGGCTGTGCTGAAGTCGAGATAACACCGCTCGACCTGCCGCAGTTTTCTCCGAGAGTCGGAACAAGGAGTTTATAAAATATGCGCCTTAAAGCAATAGAAATGCAGGGCTTTAAGTCCTTCCCCGATAAAACGCGTATCAGCTTCGATAGCGGCGTTACCGCGATTATCGGCCCGAACGGAAGCGGCAAATCGAATATTTCGGATGCTATCCGTTGGGTTTTGGGCGAAATGAGCGCGAAATCCCTGCGCGGCAGTCGAATGGAGGACGTTATCTTCAACGGTACGGCAACGCGTACCGCGGCGAACTGCGCCTCGGTTTCGCTTTGTATCGATACCGAAGAGGAATATAACCGCGCAAACCATATCACTATCGATGCCGAGCAAGCCGCCGCAGAGGAAGCCGAAGCGGCAAAAAGCGGGGGATTCCGTCTTTCCGATTCCGATGAGGTTACGGTTACCCGCAAGCTTTACAGAAGCGGAGAAAGTGAATATTACATAAACAAAAAGCAGGTGCGCTTAAAGGATATTTACGAGCTGTTTTACGATACCGGTATCGGCAGAGAGGGCTATTCGGTAATCGGACAGGGTAAAATCGCAGAGGTGCTTTCTCAAAAGGACGATGAACGCCGCAGTATCTTCGAGGAAGCGGCGGGTATTTCGAAAATCCGCTATAAAAAGCTCGAAGCGGAGCGCAAGCTGCGCGATACCGAAAACAATCTTGTGCGCGTAAACGATATACTTTCCGAAATTTCTTCGCGCATAGGTCCTTTGGAAAAGGAAGCCGAAAACGCAAAGCAGTATCTTGTTTTGAGCGAGGAAAAGAAGGGGATAGAAATCACCCTTTGGCTCGACAGACTTGATTATCTCCGCGCAAGACGCGTTGAATGCGAAACCGACCTTGCCGCCGCAAAGCTTGCTTTTGAAGCGGCAGAGCGCGAGGTTATCGCATGCGATGAAGCGACCGACAGAATTTTGAACGAAAGCTATGAATTTTCGCGCATAATAAGCGAATGCGAACGCGAAAAGACGGATGCAGTACATAAAAAAGGCGATCTCGAAGGCAGAAAAGCGGTTTGTGCAAACGATATAGCGCACGCCGAGGAATCTGCAAACGAAGCGAAAAACGCGATCGCTATGGCGGTTTCCGAAAAAGAAGAGGCAGAAAAGAACACTGCGCTCTGCAATACCGCAAAGGAAGAATCGCTTGCCGAGCTGAAAAGAGCGGAGAGCGATTCCGCAAACGCCGAAAACGCATACGAGCAGGCAAGAAACGCTTCGCTCGCCGCCGATAAAGAAAGCGTGAATTCGGGCGCAAGGCTTGAACTGCTTTCTGCCGAAAAAAGCACGCTTGCCGCGCGTGAGGCGGGCTGTAAAGCATCGCTCGAAGCGGAACGCAGAACCGCGAGCGAAAACGCCGACAGACTTACCGCCGCTTACGAACGCGTAAAGGCTCTTCAGGCAGAAGCCGACAAGGTTTCGCAAGAGCTCGATGCGGTGCTTAAGCAGATTAACGATACCGAAAATAAAATAATCTCGCTCGATTACGAGCGTGCAACGCTTTTGCAAAGCCTTCGCAATGCGGAAGCCGATATTACCGCAGAAAAAATCGCGCTTTCGGGCGAGGAACAGCGCAAGGAACAGCTTACAAGGCTCGAAAACCTTCTCGAAGGCTATTCCGAAAGCGTTAAGCGCGTTATCAACGACTGCACGTCCGGCGTTATTACAAATAACGGCGAAAAAATCGGTCTTTACGGCACGGTTTCGAATATAATTTCTTCCGAAAGCGAACACGTTGTCGCGCTCGAAACGGCACTTGCCGCAAGCGTGCAGTTTATCGTTGTCGAAAAGGAATCCGATGCAAAGGCGTGCATACGCTATCTTAAAGAAAACAAGCTCGGCAGAGCGACCTTCTTGCCCTTGCAGAGCGTAAACGGCAAAAAGAGCGACGTTGAAGCAATAAAGGATATGCCCGGCTTTATCGGTATTGCGAGCGAGCTTGCAAAATACGATAAAAAGTTCGAAGGCGTTGTAAACGACCTGCTCGGCAGAACGATTATTGCCGAAAATCTCGATACCGCTTCCGCTATCGCACGGAAAAGCGGATTCAGAATTAAAATCGTCACGCTCGACGGTCAGATAATCAATGCGGGCGGCAGCTATACGGGCGGCTCCTCGGCTGTTAAGGTCGGTGTGTTTACGCGTGCTATGGATATCGAACGCTTGGGCGAAAGCATAAAGGAACGCGTTTGCAAAATCGAATCGCTCGAAAAGGAACGCGAACGCATTACCGCCGAATGTGCAAGCGCCGACGGAGGTCTGGAAGCTCTGCGCCTTTCGCTTGCCGAAGCGAACACCGCAAAGGCGGCGCATACTGTCACAAAGGATTCGCTTAACGTGCGAATAGAAGAAGAAAACGGCAGAATAGAATCGCTTTCCTTGGGCGGCGAAATACTCGTAAGGCTCGAAAACGAGCTTGCCGAAATCACCGCGGAAGCAGAAAAGCTTAATTTCGCCATTGCCGAAGCGACCGCCGCGCGCGATAACGCCCGCGCAAGCGCAGAAGAGCTTAAAAAAGCGGAAGAAGCGGCGTTCGAACGCGTTAACGAAGCGCGAATGGCTCTCTTCGCCGCTAAAAACGAGCTTTCGGTTGCGGAAGAGCGTCTTGCTATATCGCGTCGCCGCGAAACCGAGCTTAATGCACGCATTACTCTCGGAAGCGCATCGATCGAAAAGGCAGAAGAAACAATAAAGGCGCGCAAGGCAGAAACCGAGCTGCTCGATATCGAATGCAATAAGTGCGATCTTGTTATCGAAAATTGCGAAAAGCGCCTTACCGAAATAATGGCAAGCCGCGAAGAAAAGGAAAAACAGCTTGCCGAAATGCGTGCAAAGCAGAAAACCGTTGCAAGCGCAAAGGAAGAAGCATTCCGCACGCTTACCGAAACCGAAATGAAGTTCAATTCGGTCAACACCGAATTCGATACCGTTACAAGCAAGCTCTGGGACGAATACGAGCTCACCTATTCCGATGCCGAAAGCTTCCGTTTGCCGAAGGAAAAAATGGATAAGGGCGCATCGAGGCTCGCATCGCTCAAAGCAAAAATTCGCGCGATGGGCGTTATTAACGTCAATGCGGTCGAGGAATACCGTGTGACGAAGGAACGCTTCGATTTCCTTACAAAGCAAACCGACGACCTTAACAAAACTCGTCTTTCGCTCGATAAAACCATCGCAAAGCTCGCTTCGGGTATGAAGGAAACCTTCCTTGAATGCTTCGAAAAAATCAACACCGAATTCAACGCTGTGTTTACCGAGCTTTTCGGCGGCGGCAGTGCGCGCGCCGAGCTTACCGACCCGATGCTTCCGCTTGAATGCGGTATCGATATAGTGCTCAAGGTTCCAGGCAAGAGCGTTCGCAGTATTTCGCTCCTTTCGGGCGGCGAGCAGTCGTTTGCGGCTATTTCGCTTTACCTTGCGCTTCAAAGGGTAAACCCCAGTCCGTTCTGCGTGTTCGACGAAATCGAATCGGCGCTTGATGACGTTAATATCGTCAAGCTCGCTTCCTACGTTCGCCGCAACAGCGATAAAACTCAGTATATTCTTATCACCCACCGCCGCGGCACAATGGAACGCGCCGATACCATCTACGGCATAACGATGCGTCAGAAGGGTATTTCGGACTATATGAAGCTGAATATGGCGAAGTTAGACGACATCATAAAAGAATACGCAGAGTAGTCGCTTCGCTCTCGATTAAAACGGCAAGCGTTTTAATCGGTTTTGTGAACGCCGTGCGCTCGCGCAGGCTTTGTGCGCGCCTTTGGCTTGTCCAAAGCCTCGGCGTTCCAAGGTATAAAAATCCACGCGCATGTCGCGGATTTTTATGAAAATTTATTGTATACGGCGTTATAGCGGCGCAGACCGCGTAAGCTTTGCACAAACGCAATCACTCGCAGTAGATTTCTACAGCTTCGGATTGCGTTTGCACAATCTGCATCCACTCTAACGCTTTATTAAATCGCTTCGCTCTCGACAAAAACACACGGTTTTTTGTCGGGTTTTGGATGACCGTTCGCTCGCGCCAACAACACCCCAAAAATGCAAGCATTTTCGGGGACCCCGATTTGTGCGTGCGCGCTTCGCTTGTCCGCACTTTCGGTTATCATAGGTATAAAAATCGAGAATGCGATTCCCGATTTTTATAGGATTTTATTGTATACAGCTTCGGATTGCGTTTGCACAATCTGCATTCGCGCTGAATGTTTTTAACGCTCTCGACATAAACACACACCTGAAAAGAGGTAAATTCAATGGGATTTTTTGATAAATTAAAAAGCGGCTTGAAAAAGACAAAGGATGCGCTTTTGAAGCCGGTTAACGATCTTTTCGCTTCGTACGACAAGGTTGACGAGGATTTTTACGACGAGCTCTGCGATCTGCTTATAATGGCGGACGTTGGGGTGGAAACCTCGGATTATCTTGTTAACGAGCTCCGCGAAAGATTAAAGGAAAAGAAGATAAAGGACGCCGCGCTTGCACGCGAGGAGTTCCGCGTTATTCTTAAAGAAGCAGTGGGCGAAAGCGGCGAGCTTGTTTTCGGTAACGGCTTGAACGTGATTCTCGTTATCGGCGTAAACGGTGTGGGCAAAACCACCTCGATCGGTAAAATCACACACTGCCTTACCGAAAGCGGCAAAAAGGTTATGCTTGCCGCCGCCGATACCTTCCGTGCCGCCGCGGCTGAACAGCTCGGTATATGGGCAGAGCGTAACGGCGTTCCGATAATCCGTCAGGACGAGGGCGCAGACCCCGCCGCAGTTGTTTTCGATGCCGTTGCCGCCGCTAAAAAGGCGGGAAGCGACGTGCTTATCGTCGATACTGCGGGCAGACTTCACAACAAAAAGAACCTTATCGACGAGCTTGCGAAAATCAACCGCGTTATCGACCGTGAAGCACCCGATTCTACGCGTGAAACCCTGCTTGTGCTCGATGCATCGACAGGTCAGAACGCGCTTATTCAGGCAAAGGAATTCGGCCGTGCGGCGAATATCACGGGGCTTGTATTGACAAAGCTCGACGGCACCGCAAAGGGCGGTATAATTCTCGCTATCAAGCGCGAGCTCGGTATTCCCGTTAAATTTATCGGTGTCGGCGAAGGAATCGACGATCTCCGTCCCTTCGAGCCGAACGAATTCATAAACGCATTTTTCGAGGACGAAGCCGATGCTTAAAATAGTTTTTGCGACGAATAACGCTCACAAAATATCCGAATTCCGCTCCTGCCTTGCACAAAAGGGCGTGGAAGCCGAAATTATAACGGTAAAGGAAACAGGCTTTTCGGGCGAAATAATCGAAAACGCCGATTCCTTTAAGGGCAACGCCTTTATAAAAGCAAAAACGCTTTGCGATTATACCGGTCTTATCGCGGTGGCGGACGACAGTGGACTTGTCGTCGATGCGCTCGGCGGAGCCCCTGGGGTTTATTCGGCGCGCTATGCCGGCGAAAACGCGACCGATGCAATGAATATCGAAAAGCTCCTGCACGCGCTAAAAGACGTTCCGCAGGAAGAACGCACGGCGAGATTCGTTTGCTCGATATGCGTTTGCCGTCCCGATGGGGAAGTGCTTTACGTTTCGGGCGAAAGCGAGGGTATTATTATCGACGAGCTCCGCGGAGAAGGTCGGTTCGGCTACGATCCCGTGTTTTTCTACCCGCCGATGAGCAAGACCTTTGCCGAAATGAATTCCGAGGAAAAAAATTCGGTCAGCCATCGCGGAAGAGCGATCGAAAAGCTGCTTGAAAACAAGGACTTTTTCCAAAAATAAACAATACATTTCCGTTGACACGGTGTGTATAATATGTTAAAATATTTTAATTAAACCTTTAATAACACCAAATTTTCGAAAACCTGCATTATTTTGGGTGTTTGCCCGAAGGGAGAGCAAAAATGAACGCGTTTCTCGATTATCTTGAATACGTTTGGAATCAGCTTGCGGATATAGGCATTGTCGATATTCTCGATATTGCTTTGGTTGCGCTTTTGCTGTTCTGGGTAATAAAATTTGTGCGCGACCGTCGCGCGGGCAAGCTTCTGCTCGGCGTGGGCGTGCTCTTCCTGCTTTTGATGATAAGCAGCTTTTTCGATATGCGTGCACTCAACTACATATTGAACAGCGTCTTTTCTGTCGGACTTATTGCGATAGTAATAGTTTTCCAGCCCGAATTGCGAAGCGCGCTCGAAAAGGTAGGCGGTGTGGGCGATAACTTTAAGGGACTTATGGATAACGATGAAATGCGTCTTGCTATAAGCGAAATCTGCACTGCTGCCGATGAATTTTCGAAGAGCAGAACAGGCGCTCTTATGGTTTTCGAACGCAACACTCGCTTGGGCGACGTTATTCGTACGGGCACCACGATCGATGCGGTAACCTCTTCGCATCTTTTGGGCAACATATTCTATAACAAAGCGCCCATGCACGACGGTGCGGTAATAATCCGCAAGGGCAGGGTTCACGCCGCAGGCTGTTATCTTCCGCTTTCGGCGAACAACAATATCGTAAAAGAGCTCGGTACGCGTCACCGCGCGGCAATAGGTATGAGCGAAAACAGCGATGCTTTGGTGCTTGTCGTTTCCGAGGAAACAGGCGGCATTTCGGTCGCTATCGACGGCGAGCTCAAGCGTAACTTATCTAAAAAATCGCTTGAAACCTATCTTGTAAGTCATCTTTTGGGTGAAGAAAAGAAGCATATTACAGACGTTGTAAAGGGTAAAATCTTCAAAAGGAGCGGCAACGGCAGGGATGAAAAATAATAACGTATCCGAAGAAGCCGGAAAACAGCAAAAAACGAATGCGCCTCGCGCTTCGAGCATAGTGATAATCGTAATTTCCGTGCTTGCCGCATTTGTGCTTTGGGTATACGCTATCGGTTATGACAGCACACTCTTCGAGCGCACGTTCGACGGAGTTACCGTTGTTATCGAAGGCGAAGGCGAGCTTGTTGTGAGCAAGGGCTATACTCTTGCCGCAGGGCAGGAATTTTCGTCGATAACCGTTGTTGCAAAGGGCAAAAGAAGCGAGCTTAACGAGCTCGATTCGAGCGATTTCCGTGCCGTAATCGACGTTTCACAGGCACAGGGCGCAGGCGAGCAGGTATTGAATATCGTCGTTTATTCTCCCAACGGCATAGAGGTCGTTTCGCAATCCTCGACCACCGCAACGGTGTTTGTCGATGAATTCACACAGCGCAACGAGCTTCTTTCGGTATCGGTGGATATCGGAAACAGCTATATAATGTCCGAAGGCGTCACCTTCGTCAGTGCAACGGCAAATCCGCTTTCGGTGCTTGTTTCGGGTCCCGCGTCGGTAATCGGAAACGTCAAGGGCGCGTATGTCAGATTCGATCTCGAAAATAAAGTTATAAGCGAAAATATTTACGGCTACGGCACTATCGAGCTGCGCGATGCGAACGGCAACGTGATCGATAATCCCTACGTCACCGTTTCGGACAGCACCGCATACGTTACCGTTTCGGTAACCAAGCAAAAAAGCGTTCCCGTACGCGTTCAGTTTACGGGCGGTGTGTTCAGCACGTCGGATGCCGCGGTTAATCTTTCGACAGCCGCAATTACCGTTTCGGGCTCGCCCGAAGCGTTGAAATCGATTCAGGAGCTTGTTCTGAATATCGACGAAACGACGATAGACGGCTACGGCGAATTTGAATTTCCTATCGGAACCATGCTTCCCGAAGGCGTCTCGAACGATAGCGGAAGCTCGAAAATAACCGTAAGGGTCACAATGCCCGAGCTTGCGGTCAGAGGCTACCGCATAAAATCCGAATCGATAACCGTAATCAATCTTCCCGAGGGAAGCGAATTCGAAATCGAGGAAGACCTGAATATCCGTCTGGTCGGCCCGCGTGAAGCGTTCGATGCGGTCGATAGGGGCGCACTTACCGCAACCGTCGATTTCAATCGCGTTACGGTCGAGCCCGACGGAAGCTATACCGCCGAAGCGGTGATTTCACTCGGCGGAGAATACGAGGGTATATATATCCTGAACGATAAATATACCGTTAATTTTACAATAAAATAAAAATAATCGAAAATACAGAAGATAGAGAGGTGAGCTTATGAATAACCGTGAATGGCTTGTGCGAGAGACCGACAAAGCGGTGTGCGAAAGAATTTCCGCCGAATGCGGACTTTTGCCGCTTACTGCAAAAATACTTTATAACCGCGGTCTTACCGAAAAGGAAGAAATAGAAACCTTCCTTAACCGAGATTCAATGCCGCTTTATGATCCGTTTCTTTTAAAGGATATGGATAAGGCTGTTGCGCGCATTAACGAAGCTATCGATAAAAAACAACGTATATGTATATACGGCGACTATGACGTAGACGGCGTAACCAGCACGGTAATGCTCTATCTTTATCTTTGCTCGCGCGGGGTGGAATGTGAATATTTCATTCCCGAACGCATTTCGGAGGGCTACGGATTGAGCCAGCCCGTTATCGAAAAAATGAAGGGCAGAGTAGACCTTATCATCACGGTCGATACGGGTGTCACCGCCGTTGCCGAAGCCGATTTTGCAAAGGCAAACGGAATCGATATGGTAATTACCGACCACCACTCCTGCCGCGAAACGCTTCCGAACGCAGTTGCGGTAGTTAACCCTCACCGCGAAGACAGCGCATACCCCTTCCGCAATCTTGCGGGTGTCGGTGTCGTTTTCAAGCTTCTTTGCGCGCTTGACGGAAGCACCGAGCGTATACTCGGACTTTATTCCGATATAATTGCCGTCGGTACGGTTGCCGACGTTATGCCTATAATCGATGAAAACCGCAGAATAACGGGAATCGGCTTGAACAGACTTGCCGAAACCGATAATCTCGGACTTCTCGCACTGATGCGCCGCGCAGGTATTGTGAAATACGGCAAGCGCGTGAAAAAGGTTACTTCCGCTACGGTCGGCTACGTGCTTGCTCCGCGTATTAATGCGGCAGGCAGAATAGCCTGCGCTTCACGCGCGGTAGAGCTTTTGCTCACAAAGGACGAACGCGAAGCGGATACCATTGCCGAAGAGCTTTGCGAAATCAATAAGCTCCGTCAGGCAACCGAACAGAAAATATACGAGCAGGCGGTTGAAATAATCGAAAAATCCTTCAAGGACGACCGCTTCCTTGTGCTCGCATACGACGGCTGGCATCAGGGCGTTATCGGTGTAGTTGCTTCGAAGATAGCCGAACGCTACTCAAAGCCCTGTATACTTTTCTCGGTCGATGGCGATATCGCCAAAGGCTCCGGACGAAGCATAAAAGGCTTTTCGCTTATGGACGCTCTCTCGTCCTGCGGAAGCCATTTGATAGAATACGGCGGACACGAGCTCGCCGCAGGTCTTTCGATAGAGCTTTCCAAAATCGACGGATTCAGAACGGCAATAAATGAATACGCCTCCGAAATTCTCGAGGATTGCGGTCAATCGTCACCCTTAGAGGTTGAATGTGAGGCTAATTTCTCTGATCTTACCGAAAAGGGAATCGATGAGATACTCTCGCTCGAGCCCTTCGGACTTTCTAATCCCCAACCCGTATTTGCGCTCAAAAACGTTGTTCTCCGCGACGTTGTCCCCCTTTCTCAGGGTAAGCATATACGCTTCCGAGTTTGCGGTGTCGAAAACGGACGTAATTACTCGCTTAATGCGATATGCTTCGGCGTTCCCTTCGATTCCTTCGCTTATTGCGAGGGGGATACCTGTGACGTTGCCTTCACCGCTGATATTAACGAATATATGGGTA
>JAZTXJ010000006.1:0-8471 GCA_045636285.1 Eubacteriales bacterium | reverse complement strand
AGTTCGACCAACCGCTGGGAAGAACGTCTTCGCCGAAGCATACTACTGCGTTGTTGTCTCCTTCATCAAGATCGTTGGTGAGGAGGAGCTTTTCGCAGTCGTAGTAGAAGTCGAACTTAACTACGTGTACGCCGATTTCGGAGGTGATGTTCTTAACGGTAACGGTAACGGTGATTTCGTCGCCAGCCTTGTAGGTTTCGGGAGCGTCGATAACGAAGTCGAGCTTAGCGTCTGCGTTAGCTTCGCCTACGAATTCCTTGAGAGCGGGTTCGATATCTTCCTTGGGTTCTTCGGGATTAGGAGTGCTGCCGCCTTCAGAGCCCTTGTTGTAGATTTCGATTTCGCCGAGGAAGGTCCAGGTGCCGTTGATAAGTCTGATCTGAACGTACTGACCTGCTGCGTCGAATTCGAGAGTTGCGGAATCGAGAACAACGTCAGCCTTTGCTTCGGGAGCAACAGTAGCAACTGCTTCGCCCCAAGTTTCGCCGTCGTCGGAAACGTAAACTTCGAATGCGTCGGGAGCGCCGATGCCGTTCTTAAGACCGTCGTTACCGAACCATACAACTACCTTTGCGAGCTCTACGGATTCGCCGAGGTCGAAGGTGAGCCAGTTGTATACGGTGGAAGCTTCGATATTGGGATGTGCGCCGGTCCAGCCTGCCCATTCAGCAGCCTGGTAGTCTGCATCAACTGCGGGAAGAATGCCGTCGTTCATGGTGCAGCCGTTTTCATCTTCGTAAACGATTGCAGCGTTGGGATCCCAGCCCCAACTCACGTCTGCGCCGCCCATTCTGAACTGTTCAGAGGAGGTGTAGGTAGCATCGGGAGCGATGTTTACGCTGGGTACGCCGGGGTCTTCAACGGTGATTTCGCCGAGCTTGATAGCTTCAACGTCAACGTTAGCAGCCTTTTCGGTGTTCCATGCGAGGTAGGGAAGGTTTGCAGTGCGGGATTCGCCTTCTGCGGGTTCATCGTTTGCGGGGTAGTAGAGGCAAACGTTTTCGTTAACCTTGTTGGAAACGCATACGAAGTAATCAAAGCCTTCTGCGCCGTTGAATTCTGCGAGATCAACAGAGAATTCAACATAGGTCTTGTCGCCATCAGCAACCATGGTGCCGTCGATGGTGGAGTTTTCGATGTTAGCAGAGGTGTTAGCGTCCTTAACGGTGTTGTACTTAGCTAAGTAAGCAACAGCGCCTTCGTTAACGAAAACATCATAGAAGTGAGTATAAACGGTAGCTTCGGAATCGGTGTTGATCCAGAAACGAACGTTGGTGCCGTTACCGTTGCCGCCTTCTACCATTGCACAGTCGATTTCGAATGCAACGTAGAGCTTGGTGTCATCGGTACGGAGCTGATACTTATAGGAAATAGTATCTTCGGTGGAGGGGATTGCCTGCCAGAAGCCGTTTTCTGCGGTAACTTCGGTCCAGCCTTCAGCGGTCCAGCCGTTATCGGAGAGATCGCCGTCAACAGTGATGGTTTCCTTAACAGTTACTTCGGGAGCGGGGATTTCGTATCCGTCGGGAGCATCCTGAACGGTAGCGGTGGTCTTGTCTTCGGAAAGAGTGATCTTGTCGCCAACGTTGAGTGCCAAAGCAGCAACCTTGGATTCCCAGTTAGTACCGTTGGGGTTGGAGTATGCAGAGTGAGCAACGAGAACGATGTTGCCATCGTTGAAGTTGATACCTGCAGCGATACCAGCGGCGGGAGAGCCGGGGGTAACTACGGGTTCGAGAGCTACTTCGTAAACGTTAGCTTCGGAAGTAGGAGCGAGGAGAACGGAGATAGCCCAGTTGGGGTTACAAGCGTTGTACTCCTCTTCGGAGGTGATGATGGTGTTGTCTTCGCCGCCGATGGTGCCGTCTACGTAGTTAATGTTAAATACGAAGCCGTAAGCATTATCGAAGGTGTAGTTGCCATCTTCGCCTTCAACCTGACCATCTTCCCAGTTAACAGCCGCAACAGGAATTGCGAAAGCTGCAACTACGAGAAGAGCAGAGAGAAGGAGTGCGAGAAATTTCTTCATTTCGGGGTTTCCTTTCTTTGTTTGATTTTGGGAACGTTATCCCATATATTGAGGACATTATAACATAGACAGTTCGAGTTGTCAACAATATATTATATACAAAAATATACAATCGAGCATTTATTTTTTAAATTCGACAAAAAACCGAGCCGTTTTGCCGTAAGCGCTGCGAAAAATCGCACGAAGCGAGCAGTTTGTTAAAGCGAACAGCGCTCGACTTCCTTTTCGTATACGGTGCCGATGATTTTTACGGTTTGCCAGACAAACACCGCCGCCGCGATAAGACGGGGTAAATAAATATAGGAATAGAAATAGGGGATTGCGAACCCTGCCGCAAAGCAGACGGCGGAAACGCAATAGGCAACCCACGGAACAGCGGTTGAGGGAGTGCCGAACCCGAGCTCTTCGGAAAGCGTTCGGACGTCGCAAAGGAACCCGCGCACGCAGAGCATACAGGAAGCGACCGTGAGTATCGAAAGCACCGCCGCGACACAGGCGATCCAAAGCTCTGTTTCATAGATTATGACAGCGCCGTGGGGGTTGAGATATTTTGTGAAGAGCTCTGTCGATAAAAGGAGTAAAAATGCAGGTATTGCAAGCCTTTTCGTTTGCTTGAAGCCGCTGATTTCTTTGAAGCAGAAGGCAGAAGCAAACAGCAAAACAAACATAAAAGAGGCGGGGATTATTCTGCTGCCGTCGATCGAAAAATCGATAATAAAGAACAGCGCGAAATAGACCGCATAGGTAGCAAAGCGGAGCATTTTCGGGCGTGTTTTTTCGGGGCGGGAGGAGAATTCCGAATAATAACGGAGATCGAGCTCCGCACCCGATTCGGTGTGCAGGGTCCTTATGAGCTTCGAAAGCGAAACGTACCACGCAACGCCTACGCCGAGCGCAACCGCCGAGAGAAGAACGACGATTATCGGCTTCATACCGACGAACGAAGCGATCGCATCGTGGGTTTCGAAATCGACCTCGATGCTTAAGCGAAGCTCGAGTATCGCCAAAAGCTCGGGAATGAGCATCGCCGCGATACGAACGAAAAACGCGAGGTAGGACATAAACGCCGCGCCGTCGGAAAGCGAGAGCGAGCCGTTGCAGTTATTACGCATCGCAAAATACGAAATTCCGCCGAACAGCTTTTTGAAAATCATCACGTAAAGAATACCCTGAACGATCGAAAGGACCGTAACCGCGAGCATTCTGTTACTGCTTATATTCGTCAGGAACACCGAACGCATTATAAGCAGGTGAACGAGCTCGGCGACGGAAAGCCAGAGCATGCTTTTGCGCGCTTCTTCGACAGAGCCGTCGAAATAGGAAAGCTGTGTCAGTCCGTACCACACGAGCAGACAGCCGAACGCATCGGGCAGAATATCCAACCCGAAGGGGACGGGGTTTATAAAGAAGGCGAAGCCGATAAGCAAGAATATTTTGCTTTTTTTGGAAACGCTTTTTGCGCTTTTTTCGTTAGCCAAGCCGTTTTTTCTCCTTTATTAATTATTTATCGTTTTTGCCGATATGCTTTTCGCGTGCCTTTTTGAGCGCTTCGGAGCGTTCCTTTGCCAATCTCTGCTTGTCCTTTTCGTATTGTCTTTCGCTGGTGATAAGCACGAAGCAGGTGTGGAGCATTATCAGATTTATTATTATAACGACGTACATCATTATAAACATTATAACCGAAATCGCGCCCGCATAAGCACCGAGCATTCCGCCCGAATTGAGCACCGTTGCAACCGTGCTCGCCGCGATATAGGTGATCGTTATCGCTTTCGTGATGCGTGCGCGCGTGTTTATCATCGCGCTGTTGCATTCGGTTGCGATATTGATAACCGCGGAAAGCCAGAAGAACGACATCATCAGCCACGCGAGCTGGAAAAGGATAAAGGTGATCGTATTGAAGGTGTTTATAAGCCCGATATATGCGCCTTCCTTCATATCCGCAAAGGAATAGATTACCATAAATATTCCGCGCGGGAGCATAAACAGCGAGCTTACCGATGCACGCAGAAAGTTGCCTTCAAGCCGCGAGGCAAGGAAAAATCCGTATGCAAGAACCGGTGCGGCGAAGAGCGCGCCGCCCAAATCGCCCATGAGCAGAAAGGCATAACCTATTAAAGCTATTCCGAATCCCATTTTATTACTCCTTTGAGCGCTTGCTTACGCTGCCGCAGCATTTTTTGTATTTCAAGCCGCTTCCGCAGGGGCAATCCTCGTTCGCGCCTATCTTCTTTTCGCGCTTTACGGGGGTGGGCTTTACCTTCTTACCTTCGCTCTTTGAGGTCGCGGTGCCCCTTAAAACCTGCTTTCTTTCGGTTACTGCCGCACGCGGTCTTGCCGAAAGCACGGTTCTTGCGGTGCCTGCGCGGATAGCGGAGATCATTTCCTCGAACATTGCGCCGCCCTGAATTTTATATTCGACGATAGGACTGCGCTGTGCGTATGCGTTCAGACCGATACTGCCGCGAAGGTCGTCCATTGCGTCGATATGCTCGACCCAGCGGCTGTCGACGTTGCGGAGCAGAATTGAGCGTTCAACCTCGCGGAATACCTCGGGGGTGAAAACCTCTTCTTGCTTTTTCAGCACGGTGTCGGCACGCTCGGTAAGAATATCGGTAATGGCTTGCGCTTCGAGATTTGCCATATCCGCCTGACCGTAAACGAAATCGTTATCGTCGCAAAGCAGACCGCGGAAGGCGTTGCGTATTTCTTCGAAGTTCCATTCGTCGGGAACGTCGCTCTGTGTGTTAATCGCAACCGTTTCGGCGATATGGTCGTGAATCATCTTTCTTATTTTATCGGTCATATCAAGACCGTCGAGCACGGCGCGGCGTTCTTTATAAATAAGCTCGCGCTGGTGGTTTATAACGTCGTCGTATTCAAGCACGTTCTTTCTGCGCTCGAAGTTCTGTCCCTCGATACGCTTCTGTGCGCCTTCGATCGAATTGGAAAGCAGACCTTCGTCGATCGGCTGATCCTCGGGAAGCTTGAGTGCGCTTACCACCGCAAGAATCTTATCTGCACCGAAAAGACGCATAAGATCGTCCTGCATCGAAATAAAGAAGCGGCTTTCACCGGGGTCGCCCTGTCTGCCCGCACGGCCTCTTAGCTGGTTATCGATACGGCGGCTTTCGTGGCGTTCGGTGCCGAGTATGAACAGACCGCCCGCTTCGCGTACCTTATCGGCTTCGGGCTTTATTTCGCTTTCGAATTTTGCCTTTAATTCGTTGTAATGTGCTCTTGCCGCGAGGATTTCTTCGTCGTCGGTTTCGCCGCAGTTGGTTGCTTCGTAAAGCATATAATCGTCGAGCCCTTCCTTGCGGAGCACGTCCTTTGCAAGAAATTCCGCGTTACCGCCGAGCATAATATCGGTACCTCTGCCCGCCATATTGGTGGAAATGGTTACCGCGCCGAGCTTACCTGCCTGAGCGATAATTTCGGCTTCGCGTTCGTGGTATTTCGCGTTGAGCACGTTATGGGGGATTCCTCTTGCCTTCAGAATCTTCGAAAGCGATTCGCTCTTTTCGACCGAAACGGTACCGACAAGCACGGGCTGTCCTTTTGCGCGGCAGGCTTCGATCTGCTTTACGATCGCTTCGGTTTTGCCCTGAATGCTCTTATAAACGACGTCCTTGCGGTCGAGCCTTATCATCGGCTTGTTGGTGGGGATTTCCACAACGTCGAGCCCGTATATTTCGCGGAATTCGTCCTCTTCGGTGAGTGCGGTACCCGTCATACCCGAAAGCTTTTTATACATTCTGAAGTAGTTCTGGAAGGTGACTGTCGCTTGGGTGCGGTTTTCGTCCTGAACGTCAACGCCTTCCTTTGCTTCGATAGCCTGATGCAGACCGTTGTTGAAGCGTCTGTTGGGCATAATACGGCCGGTGAACGCATCGACGATAACGATTTTGCCGTCCTGAATAACGTAATCGGTATCTCTCTGCATAATGCCGCGTGCGCGGATAGCGTTGTTGAGATAGTGCATAAGCTCGCTGTTTTCGCCGTCGCCGATATTTTCGATACCGAAGTGCTTTTCTGCCTTCATAAGACCCTGCGCGGTGAACATACAGCTCTTTGCGCGTTCATCGACGATATAATCCTCGGTCATATCCTCGTCGCTCTTTTTGGTATCGAACTCTTTTATACGGTAGCATTTGAGCCTGCGAACGAATTCGTCGGCTTTTTTATACATATCGCTCGATTCGCCGCCTGCGCCCGAGATGATAAGCGGGGTGCGCGCTTCGTCGATAAGAATGCTGTCGACCTCGTCGACTATGGCGAACGCGTGGCCGCGCTGTGTGATATGCTCTTTATAAACGACCATATTGTCGCGCAGGTAGTCAAAGCCGAATTCGTTGTTCGTGCCGTAGGTTATATCGGCGTTGTATGCTTCCTGACGCTGCTTCGTATCGAGCCCCTGAAGAATAAGACCGACGGAAAGTCCGAGAAAACGGAAGATGTTGCCGTTCCATTCGCTGTCACGCTTTGCGAGATAGTCGTTTACGGTAACGATATGAACGCCGTTTCCGGTAAGCGCGTTGAGATATGCGGGCAGGGTAGCCATAAGCGTTTTACCCTCGCCGGTTTTCATTTCGGCGATTCTGCCCTGATGCAGAACGATACCGCCGATAAGCTGAACGCGGTAGTGGCGCTTGCCGAGGACGCGCGTCGATGCTTCGCGCACGGTTGCAAACGCTTCGGGAAGAATATCGTCGAGCGTTTCGCCGTTTTTAAGGCGGGCTTTAAGGATTTCGGTCTGTCCTTTAAGGGTTTCGTCGTCCATTGCCGAATATTTATCGGCAAGGTCTTCGATTTTCTGTGCGATAGGTTCTATTTTTTTAAGCTGTTTTTCGCTGTAAGTACCGAAAAGCTTCTTGAATAAAGACATTGTTTTGCTCCTTGATATAATTATACAAGTATTATATTACCACAAGTAAAAGAAAAAGTATATAGTTAATTTGTAAAATTATTGCAATATGCGAAAAAAAGAAGTATAATAGGGTTGAATAATTAAAATGGAGTAATCTATGAGCACGATAGCCGCTATCGGCACCCCCTACGGTAAGGGCGGTGTGGCGATGATAAGAATAAGCGGAAGCGAAGCCTTTGAGGTTGCAAAAAGGGTTTTCGTTCCCGCAAATAAGGAACGGTTCGAAAAACAGCTTCACGGAAGCGTTTATTACGGCTCGTTCACCGATGAAAAGGGGATATTTGACGACGGTATCTGTATACTGTTCAAATCGCCTTCCTCGTTCACGGGTGAAAACGTTTGCGAGCTTTACTGTCACGGCGGTCTGCTCGTTACCCAAAAGCTGCTTTCCGCCGCGCTTAAAAGCGGTGCGCGTATGGCAACCGCGGGCGAATTCACGCGCCGCGCGTTTATAAACGGCAAAATGTCGCTCACACAGGCGGAAGCGATAGGCGGCATTATCGATTCGGTGAGCGAAAAGCATTTGACCGTTTCGGCAAGGCAGGCAAACGGCAGTCTTTCGCGTGCGCTCGGCGCAATTTACGATGAATTAAGACTGCTTGCCGCTTCGGTCTATGCATATATCGATTATCCCGACGAGGATATGACCGACGTAAGCATTGAAGAAATGAAGCAGACGCTTATCGGGATAAAAGCAAGGCTCGACCGTTTGGCAGGAAGCCACGCTTACGGCAAAGCGATAAGCGAGGGGATTAAAACCGCGATAGTCGGCAAGCCGAACACGGGTAAAAGCTCGCTTCTGAACCTGCTTTGCGGCGAGGAGAGGGCGATAGTTACCGATATTGCGGGTACCACGCGTGATATTGTTACCGAAACCGTGCATTTGGGCGATATAATTTTGCGCCTTTCGGATACGGCGGGTATACGCGAAAGCGAGGATACCGTTGAAAAAATCGGTATCGAGCGCAGTATAAAAGCAATAGAGGACGCAAGCCTTATTCTTGCGGTGTTCGATCTTTCACGCCCGATCGATGACGACGACAAGCGATTGATCGGCGCGATATTCGAAAGCGGAAAGGAATCGCAAACGGTTTGCATACTCAATAAATCAGACATAGCAACCGATTTCTGCCACGAGCTTCCTTTCGAAAAAACAGTAAGCATAAGCGCGCTCAACAATACGGGGCTCGAAGGCTTGGTGGATACCGTTTCGGAAATGTGCGGTGCCGGAAATATCGGTGAAAACGATGAAATAGTCGTAAACGCGCGCCAGTGCGCCGCCGTGGTCAATGCCGCGAACGCTGTCGAGAGTGCGATAGAGGCACTCGACGGCTTCACGCAGGATATTGCGGGAATGGATATAGAGCAGGCGCTTTCGGCAATCGCGGAAGCCGACGGAAGAAGCGTAAGCGAGGATATAGTAAATGAGATATTCTCTCATTTCTGTGTAGGCAAATGACATTGCCCCAAAAATGCAAGCATTTAAGGTATAAAAATCCACGCGCATGTCGC
>JAZTXJ010000005.1:0-3829 GCA_045636285.1 Eubacteriales bacterium | reverse complement strand
CATTTGTCTATCGGACAAATGTGGTCTTTTTCGGACTATGTGTGCCTTGCGGCACGATAAGCACACCTTCGGTGCGTGAAGCGATGCTTCGCATCGTGAAGTGCCTGCGGGCGTGAGTGGCACACTTAACTTCACTTTGCGGCTTAGCCGCAATACTTCACTATGCCATAAGGCATAACTTCACATCGGCGTTAGCCGATACTTCACTATTGTCTAACAGACAACTGTCCTTTTTCGAACTAAGTGTGCCTTGCGGCACGATAAGCACACCTTCGGTGCGTGAAGCGATGCTTCGCATCGTGAAGTGCCTGCGGGCATTAGTGGCACTGCTTATCTCATCCATCAACACCGCAAAGGAGAATTCCAATGACAAGAAGTGAGTTCTATTCCGAATGGTTAAACCATTTTGCAAAGCATATTTCAAAAAAAGATATTCAAAAGTACGTTGTGTCAACCGGGGATTATCTTTGGCATGTATTCTCTTTTGAGTTGCTCGATAAAAATGCATTTTTGACAGGTGACAGTGCAAGAAAAGCATACGACAAAACAGACAAACACAATGCTACTTATATCGAGTGGTTTGAAGACGACGAAGCCAAAGACCTTACGCAAGAGCTCCGCACTGCAAAAGCACTTGATGAAATGACAGAAGTTTACGTTGTTGCATCGGATTTCTCGTGGACTTACATTAAAACACACGAAAGTATGTGCGGTCCATATTTTATGAAGCTTTGATTGCCTACCTTTTGCTTTATCTATCTATTCCTGCGCGCCGCTATACTGCTCTTTCACATACAAAAACCTCTTTTGTCGTAATGACAAAAGAGGTTTTTTAACGATGTTTGCCTGCGGGAAATGACGTCACTTCGTTAATGTTGCTTCTGCAATATACATAAACTCTCTCCACTTTTTTCCGTTCGATTCGAAGGCAAGTGAATAATGTTGACATAATTCGCGTTTTATGGTATATTTATCTTGACGAAATATTGAAAGGAGAGTTTTTGTGAAACGATCACGTTACATATCGTTTCTGCTTGCCGTTTTAATGCTGGCTTCGGCGTTTTGCTTGCCGTTTTCGGTTAACGCGGCTATTGATTTATCTGAACATAACCTTACAACAGGTCAAAAATATTTTTTGCGCGTTATCGGTTCTCTTTCGCGCGCGGATTATTATAAAACCGACGTGCTTGGCTCGATCACTCTTGCACAAGCGATCTATGAAGGCGGCTGGGGCAGATATTCACTGCCTGTCGGCGGTAACAACCTTTTCGGTATAAAGGCATACAGCACTTGGGGCGGAATGGTTTACGACCAAAAAACCTCGATCCTTTATTCATCCTACGAGGATTATCTTTTTACCGAGGGGCAGGGGCATATCAACACCTATTCCGCTTGGCGCGCTCACAAGAACTGGGCGGAAAGCGTGGCTGTTCACAGCTCGCTGTTTTTGAACGAATCGAAGTATTCGAAGGTTGTCGGTGAAAAGGATTACAAGGTTGCCGCAAAAGAAATTGTCGATGCGGGCTATTGTGACGATTACGGTTACGTCGATACGGTTATAAAGCTTATCGAGCAATACGGACTTACCGAATACGACGACCTTACGCCCGATGAAGACGGCGTGGTTGCCGTTGTTACCGACCCCGAACGCAAGCTTTTGGAGATTGGCGAAAGCTATACCGTTCCGCTTACCTTTTACCCCGAAACCGCGGTAAGCTCTTCGGTTACTTGGGCGAGCGATAACGAAAGCGTTGCCACCGTTGATGAAAACGGCACCGTTACGGCGCTTGCACACGGAACGACGCTTATCACCGCGACGCTTGCAAACGGCAGGGAAGCCTGCTGTATCGTTTACGTCGATTGCAATGCGACGGTTATCGATAAGGATGCGACGGTCTATACCTCGCCCTCTGCAAGCGCTTCCGACAACGGAAAAATATATCGCGGCTGTACCGTGAAGGTAACCGACGAAACGGTCTATACCGATGCGAACGGTACCAAATTTTATAAAATCAGCGGCTATAACAGCAAAAACGTGCTTGTGAGCGGTTACGTGCTCGCGGAATACGTTTATTTGAACAAGCGCAACGTTTCCTCGATTGCGGTTGTAAAGGACAGCATAACGCTTAAAAAGGACGACGTGTATACGCTTAAAACCGCTGTCGCGCCTGCCGACGCTGTCGATACGGCGATTAGCTGGGAAAGCGATAACAGCGAGATTGCGATTGTCGAAAACGGAGTTATAACCGCAAAGGGACTTGGTACTGCGGTTATCACCGCGAAGGCGGAAGGCGGATACGAAAGAAAAATTACCGTAACCGTTGCGAACGAATACAACGAATACAGCGCGATCGTTTCGGCGTATGAAACGATTACGGTGCGTACCGAGCCCAATTCCGAAGCATCACGCGCGGGCAAGCTCGATTTTCTTACAAAGGTAACGGTTATCGGCGAGCCCGAAGGCTTGTGGTATAAAATCAAGGGCACCGAAGCAGACGGCGACGTTATAACGGGGTACGCGAACTCGGCTTATATTCAGATATACGACGAAGCGCATGCTCCATCGTTCGGCACTGCGCCCGAAGGTGTTACGGTTTACAGCGAAGCAGATACCGCTTCGATTTCATACGGTACGCTTGCAAGCGGAAAGGCTTACGCGCTTCTTTACGAGGATAAGGAAAGCGGCTGGAGCTATATTATAGGCGTTAAAACCACCGATGAAGCGGTGCACGGCTATGCGAAGCTCGATAATTCGGGCAATACCGAAAATCCCCCGCCCGATGAAGATATAGTCCCCACGGGAAGCTTTTACGCGCGTACGACAAGCGAGCTCAACGTTCGTTCGGGTGCGGGCGGAAGCTATTCCTCGGTCGGCACGTTTGCAAAGGGCGAGCAGATTATAATTACGGGCGAGCAAGAAAACGGCTGGTATCCCGTTATGGGAACAGATAAAGACGGTAAGGAAATCGTCGGTTATTCTTCTGCGGAATACGTGGTTGTGCTCTATTCGGCAATCGTCGATGCGACAACGCTCAACGTTCGAGCCGAGCCTGTTTCGGGTGCGGTTGTTGGGCAGTTCAAGAATAAAACCGAAATTATCGTTGTCGGTGAAGCCGAAAACGGCTGGTATGCGGTCGAAAGCCTTGACGGCGAAACGGTCGGTTACAGCTCGGCTGACTATATCGATATAATCGGCAGGCTTGCCGTTTCGGGCAGTGAACCCGAAAACAAGTTCGAAATTATCGATAAAAGCCTTTCTATCTCAAACGGAGTGCTTTACGGCGTTAAGCTCGATACAACGGCGTTAACGCTTCTCGGCAGCTTTAAAGGCGAGGTTACGATTACCGATAAATCGGGTAACGCGCTTGCGGACGATGCGCTTGTAGGCACGGGCTGTCGGATTGTGGTTACTACCGACGGTGTGAGCGAGGAGCTCGCCGAAGTGCTCGTGATGGGCGACGTAGACGGCGACGGAACTATCACGCAGTACGATTACGTTTTTGTGAAACGTCATTTCTTCAAAACGTATACGCTCGAAGGCGTTTATTTGGAATCGGCGCTTGTGAGCGGGGAAGAGGAATTGAACGTTATCGATTACGTTCTCATAAAACGCCATTTCTTCGGAACATATAAAATAAGTTGATTTGTACGTAAAAAAGGGACTTTTCAAAGTCCCTTTTTTGTTTTGTGTGGGTGTTTTGTAAGGAACGAGGGGTCGACAGTCCGTTTAAGTGACGGTTAAATTAAAATAACATATTGTTCCTTTGAGTAACGATAACAATGTGCGGACCCCCTCGGTCCCTACAACACTCCACTCACGCCCGCAGGC
>JAZTXJ010000004.1:0-9163 GCA_045636285.1 Eubacteriales bacterium | reverse complement strand
ATTTTTGGGGTATCAATAACGAGCGTAGGCGTACGAGTGTACGGCAGTCGAAGTTTTTCTTCAAAGCCCTTGAAAATACAATAAAAAATTAATACCTTATAAAAATAACAGTGTACTTCCGTTTTATATCGAAAGTACACTATTTCTTTTAGATTTTTTTCAAGGGCGTAAATACCCCATTTGTCCTCGGTCTGCTAAAGCGATGCTATGCTTGCCTTTAATTTTTCTGCGAGCTCTTTGAACTTGGTAAGCTTTTCCTTTTCGGCGTTTACAACCTTTTCGGGTGCTTTTGCTACGAATTCCGCGTTGTTAAGCTTGCCTTCTGCGCGTTTGATTTCGTTTTCGGCGTTCTGAAGCTCCTTTGTGAGTCTTTCGCGTTCCGCTTCGGTATCTACAATATCTGCAAGCGGGAGGAAGATTTCACAAGCGTTGGTTACGATACGAACGGTGCCTTCGTCCTCGCACTTATCGACAACGGTAATGCCCGAAGCCGAAGCAAGACGGGTAAAGAAGGGCTCTTTATCGGCAAAAAGCTCTTTTTCGCTTGTTGCGATAATAACGTTTGCCAATCTCTTCGGAGGTACGTTCATTTCCGCACGGCGATTACGGATTGCGCGGATTGCGGTAAGCATAATATCCATATTACGCTCGGCTTCGGGGAAGTTAAGCTCTTCCTTAACCGCGGGATATTCGGAAACCATAATGCTTTCGCCCTTATGCGGCAGAGAAAGCCAGATTTCTTCGGTAATAAAGGGCATAAAGGGATGTAAAAGCTTCAAGGTGTTCGAAAGAACGTAGGTAAGGGTGTTCTGCGCCGCGATATTCGATGCACTTCCCTTTTCCTGCAATCTCGGCTTTACAAGCTCGATATACCAATCGCAGAATACGTCCCAGATAAAATCGTAAAGCTTCGAAACGGCAATGCCGAGCTCGTATCTGTCGATATTTTCGCGTACCTCGCCGATAAGACGGTTGTAGAGCGAAAGAACCCACTTATCCTCTTCTGCGAGAGTGGAAATATCGATGCTTTCGGTATCGCAATCTCTGTCGAGATTCATCATAACGAATCTTGCCGCGTTCCAGATCTTGTTTGCAAAATTACGCGAAGCTTCGAAGCGTTCGTCGGAAATACGCATATCGTTTCCGGGGCTGTTGCCGGTTGCGAGAGTGAATCTGAGCGCGTCTGCGCCGTAGGTTTTGATAACTTCAAGCGGGTCGATACCGTTACCGAGCGATTTCGACATTTTTCTGCCGAGCGCATCGCGCACAAGACCGTGAATAAACACGTCGGTAAACGGCTTTTTGCCGGTGTGTGCAAGTCCCGAGAATATCATTCTCGAAACCCAGAAGGTGATAATATCGTAGCCGGTTACGAGAGTGTTGGTAGGATAGAACTTTTTAAGATCCTCTGCATCCTCGTTGGGCCAGCCCATAGTAGAGTAGGGCCAGAGCGCGCTGGAGAACCAGGTATCGTGAGTATCGGGGTCCTGAACCATTGCCTTGCCGCACTTGGGGCAGACAGCGCTTTCTTCCTTGGTTACTACCAATTCGCCGCAGTCATCGCAATAGAACGCGGGAATTCTGTGGCCCCACCAGAGCTGACGCGAAATACACCAGTCGCGGATATTTTCCATCCAGTGCAGGTAGTTTTTCGAAAATCTGTCGGGAATAAAGCGGATATCGCCGCTTTTAACTGCTTCGATAGCCGGCTCTGCAAGCGGCTTCATCGAAACGAACCACTGCTTGGAAACCATCGGTTCGATAACGTGGTGGCAACGGTAGCAGGTGCCGACGTTGTGGGAAAGCGGTTCGATTTGCTTAAGAAGTCCTGCTTCTTCGAGATCCTTAACGATCGCCTTGCGTGCTTCGGCGGTGGTCATACCCGCATATTTACCGCAATCGAGTACCTCGGGCTCGCCGACAGCGGCGGTGCCGCGGGTAAGGCTTTCCTCGTAAGCGGCTTTATCCTCTGCGCCGGTCATTTTGCCGTCGTATGTAAATACGCGTACCAAAGGCAGATTGTGGCGCTGACCTACTTCATAGTCGTTGGGGTCGTGCGCGGGGGTGATCTTAACCACGCCGGTACCCTTTGTCATATCCGCGTGCTCGTCGCAAACGATAGGAATTTCCTTATTGATAAGCGGCAAAACGACGTGACAGCCGTGAAGATGCGCGTAACGGGGGTCTTCTGCGTTGATCGCAACCGCGGTATCGCCGAGCATGGTTTCGGGACGGGTGGTAGCGAGCTCAAGCATTTCGCCGGTTTCCTTAACGGGATAAAGAAGGTGATAGAAGCTGCCGTTCTGGTCGTCGTATTCTACCTCTGCATCCGAAATGGAGGTCATACAGGTCGTGCACCAGTTAACCATACGGTTACCACGATAAATAAGACCTTCGTTATAAAGCTTAACGAAAACCTCTTTTACTGCTTCGCTGCAGCCTTCGTCAAGCGTAAATCTTCTCTTTGTCCAATCGCAAGAGGAGCCGAGCTTTTTAAGCTGTTCGCAGATTCTGCCGCCATAGGTGTTGTTCCAATCCCAAGCGCGTTCAAGGAATCCCTCTCTGCCCAAATCCTCCTTCGAAATACCTTCCTTACGCATCGCTTCTACGATTTTCGCTTCGGTTGCGATAGAAGCGTGGTCGGTACCGGGAAGCCAGAGCGTGTTATAGCCGCACATTCTCTTATAACGCACCAAAATATCCTGAAGCGTGTTATCGAGCGCGTGTCCCATATGGAGCTGACCGGTAATGTTGGGGGGCGGCATTACGATAGAGAATGCTTCGCTTCCCTCTTTTCCTGCGGGCTTGAAATAGCCCTTCGAATCCCATTCGTTATACAACCTCTCCTCGAACTCTTGGGGGTTGTATTTCTTTTCAAGTTCCTTCATCTTTTTTTATTTCCCGCGTTGGAAGTAGGCTTTTTGCGTTACCTTAACGCCGCGTGGGCGTCACCTTCGTTTTAAGTGTTGCCTTGTAAGCCGCACAAAACTCAGGGGTTAACGCCGCGTGGGCGTCACCTTCGTTTTAAGTGTTGCCTAGCAAGCCGCACAAAACTCAGGGGGTAACTCCGCGTGGGCGTCACCTTCGTTTTAAGTGTTGCCTTGTAAGCCGCACAGAACTCAGGGGGTAACTCCGCGTGGTCGCTACCTTCCTATCGGAAATCTCCTTTTATCTATTATCTGTTATCTATTATCTTTTCTCTATTTCCTACTTCTTAAGCACGTTCATAACCAAGCCGGTTTTGAGCTTCGGATAAAAATAGGTGCTCTTCTGGGGCATTTTATCGCCTGCGAGTGCGACAGCCTTTATCTGACTTACCTTGGTCGCGTTGATAAGGAACGCCGCGTTCGCCTTGCCGCTGTTTACCGATTCGATTGCTTCCTGCATCGAACGGGTGTAGCGCAAATTAACCTGATTTGCCATATTTTCTTTATCGATTCCGAGCGCGTTTTCGAGCACGTAGGAATGAAGAATGCTCACGTCGAGATCGCTGTATGCTTCGCTTCTGCTGTCGATATTATGCTTCGCTTCTTCCTTTAAGGTCATAAGCAGAAAATCGTTTCCGCCCGTATAAAGCGCATAGGTATGACCGCTTTCGCCCTTTGCAAGCGCGCCCTCGAGATCGCAAAGCGGATAAACCTTCATATCGAACGACTGCGCGCACGCGCTTTCGATTTCGCTTCTGCTTACCTCGCGGTCGACGATAAGACGGTGTGTCGGGAAAACGACCAAGCCCTTGTCGTCAAGATCAACGAGCGTCATCATAACACAGCTTGCGTCTGCTCCTTCGGGGGGATTTACGAGCCCGTTTCTGTAATTGAGCGCGGTTTCGTATCTGTGGTGACCGTCGGCAATGAACAACTGCTTGTCGGCAAGCGCGTTCACGATTGCGGAAATGCTTTCCTCACGTCCGATTTTCCACAGGCTGTGGGTAACTTCTTCTTCGTCGGTAAAGCGGTGAATGGGCGCTTCCTTCGTTTTTTCTGCGATAATCGCCGCGATTTTGTCGCTTTCGTCGGAATAAAGCGAATAGATCGAAGAGAAATTACATCCCGTGCCGCGCATAAGGTTTAATCTGTCCTGCTTTGCCTTTGTAAGCGTTTCTTCGTGCGGGAGCACCACTCTTTCCGAAAATTCGCAAAGCTCGACAAGGCATATAATGCCCGTAAGGCAATATTCCCTGCCCTTAACCGCAAATTCTTCGCGGTAAATATAAATTCCCGCGCTTTCGTCGCGCTCGAGAATACCGTTTTCGAGCCAATCATTAAGCGTTTTGCCCGCTTCCTTGTATTTGTCCTCGCCGGTGGGAAGCTCGAGCCTTACCACGTTGTATTCGTTCCTCTGAACAAGCGCCAATCTTTCGTTTTCCGAAATAATGTCGTAAGGGGGGCAAACGCAATCCGCGATATTTCCCGCCTTTTCGGTAAACATTAATGCCTTTATAGGCTTAATTACTGCCATTTCCGTTTTTCCTTTATGGTAAATTTTATACTTTTTTAAGCTTTGCGAAATTGCCCATAAGCCGTTTCGTGCTGCCGTTTGCGAACTCTATTTCATAAAGCACGTCGCCGCCCATCGCCTGTGCGCTCAATATTTCGCCAACCCCGAACATCGGGTGCGATACGCGCGTTCCCGCTTCGAAATGCTCTGCACTTCCCTGCGATTTCTGCGCGCCCGCGCGGATATTTTCGAGATAATTGTTTCTTTTTTCGGTGTGGCGCGATGAATATGCACTCACCGGCGGAGCCGTGTGCCCGTGCGAATCCTGCACCGTCGCTCTGTCGCACGCTTCCTGCGGGATTTCGTTCGCAAAGTCCGAAATCCGCTTCGTTTCGGTGCGGCCGTAAAGCATTCTGTTCGAAACGTGAAGCAGATAAAGCGCCTTCTTCGCGCGCGTTACCGCAACGTATGCAAGCCTGCGCTCCTCTTCGACAGCCTTTTCGCCCTCGAACGCCGAACGCGTTATCGGGAACAGCCCCTCTTCGAACCCCGCGATAAACACGGTGTTGAATTCCAAGCCCTTTGCCGAATGAACCGTCATCAGCGCAACCGAATCGTTTTCCTCTTCATAGCTGTCGAGGTCGCTCACAAGTGCAAGCTCGTTCAAAAATTCCGCAAGCGTGGGGTTTTCGCTCGTTTCGGCAAATAACGAAGCCGAGGAAACCAATTCGAGCACGTTCTGCTCTCTTTCCTCGCCGTTATCCTCTTCGGCAAGCATCGCACGGTAGCCGGTCGCTTCTATAACCTGCGAAACCGTTTCGGCAAGCGTGTGCGTTGTGCTGAAATCGCGCAGGCTGTTTATAAGCGAGGCGAACTTCAAAAGCTTCGGTGCAACGCGCTGCAGCTCGCGGTATTCCTCGCAATGCTCGATAACCGTGAAAACGCTTACGTTTAGCTCATCGGCAAGGCTTACGCACTTTTCAAGCGTCGCATCGCCGATCGAGCGCTTGGGAACGTTAATTATCCTGCGAAGTCTTACCGTATCGGCAGGGTTTGCGATAACCGAAAGATAAGCCAGAATATCCTTTATTTCGCGTCTTTCGTAAAAGCGCAGACCCCCGTAAATTTTATAGGGCAGTCTTTTCTTCACAAACGCCGTTTCGAGCGAGTTCGAAAGCGCGTTCACACGGTAAAGCACGGCGAAATCCGAATACCTCGCGCCCTCTTTTACCTTTTCCGCAATCGTGTTGCAAATAAATTCCGCTTCTTCCGCTTGGGTGTAAAGCCGCTTTATATGTACCTTTTCGCCGTCGTCGGCTTCGGTCCAGAGCTCTTTTCCCTTTCTCGATGCGTTGTTCTGAATAATCCCGTTCGCCGCGGCAAGAATATTGCCTGCGGAACGGTAATTCTGCTCCAATCTTATTACCTTCGCGTTTTTATATTCGCGGTCGAAGCCGAGAATGTTTTCCACCGTCGCGCCGCGGAAGGAATATATCGACTGGTCGTCGTCACCGACAACACAGACGTTGCGCTTTTTCCCCGCGAGCAGAGCAACAAGCCTGCTCTGAGAGGGGTTGGTGTCCTGATATTCGTCTACCAATATATATTCGAAATGCTCTCTGTACCGTTCGAGAATTTCGGGGTGCAGATCAAACAGACGGTTTGTGAGCATTATTATATCGTCGAAATCGAGCGCGTTTGCCGCCTTCAGCTTCGATTGATAGCTTTCATAAACCCTTGCGACGTTGATTGCAAGCCTGTCCTGACCCGCATCGAGAAGCTCGTCGCGCGCGGTGCGGTCGTGTTCCTTTGCTTTCGAAATATAATTTATCGCCGTTTTGGGCTGGAGCACGGTTTCGGAAATTTTGAGCTCCTTCATTATTTCGGTTATAAGCTTTTTACAATCGTCGGTATCGTATATCGTGAAATCGTTGCTGTATCCGAGCAGATCGATATGCCTGCGTAATATACGCACACAGATCGAGTGGAAGGTTCCCGCCCAAATATCTCTTGCGCTTTCGCCCAGAGTCTGTTCGAGCCTTTCCTTGAATTCCCTTGCCGCCTTGTTCGTAAAGGTAATGCAAAGCACGCGGTAGGGTGCGGCGGGCTTGACCGCGCATTTTTTAAGAATTTCGCGTATGTATTCCGATTTTCCGCTTTCGAGCGCGCTTTTCATCGGCGCAAGGTAGGCGTTTGCGTTTTCGGGCAGAGTATTATCGGTCGCGGCTCTGCCGAAAAGCACGATGTTCGCAATACGGTTTACTATAACCGTGGTTTTTCCGCTTCCCGCACCCGCAAGCACGAGCAACGGACCTTCGGTGGAATAAACCGCTTCTCTCTGGCGGATATTCAAAAACCCGAAATATTTATCAAACAACGCTTTTTTAAGCGAATTATAATCCATTGGCTTCCTCGCTGAAACATAATCAATTCATTATATTATAATAACGCGAAAAAAGCAATAGTTTTGTATATACTTTGTTCGCAATAAAATTAACCAAAATCACCAAAAAACAAAAAAATGTATTTTCCCTCTTGCTTTTTGCGAAACGATGGTTTATAATGTACTCACCATAAAAGGGCTCAAAGCCCGAAATTATTTTGTAAGGAGAAAAAATCATCATGAAGAAGATTCTTTCCATTCTTCTCATAGCAACCATGCTCGTTGCTATGTTCGTTATGCCCTCCGCAGCTGACGATAAGGTTAACTTCGAAGAAGAGTTTGACTTTCTCGACAAGGCTCCCACGGTTGACGGCGTAGTAAAGAAGGGCGAATACGGCGCTCTTCCCGTTCACTCTTATCCCAACGATAAGGCTCAGTTCGAAGATACCGAACACAACAAGTTCGATACCACCGAATTCGATTTCTATGCAGGCTGGGATGCAGATTACCTCTACATGGCTTGGGTAGTTACTGCTGAAAACCACACCGGTCTTCCCGCAAAGGACTACACCGGCGACAACGTATTCGACGCTAACGACTACGGTTATATGTGGCAGTACTCCTGCGTACAGTTCATCTTCACCCCCGGCGCTCCCAAGAACGGTGAAACCACCTATCAGGTAGATGGCACCTACGGCGGTAACTACCTCGAAGTAGGTCTTACCCTCACCGATGAAGGCGAACAGGTTCGTGTTTGCTGGAGCAGACCCACCGCGGCTAGCGCTCTCGACCCCAACGACTGGGACGCAGCTATCGTTACCGAAGGCGAAACCACTACTTATGAAGTTCGTATTCCCTGGGATAAGTCCGGTCTCGCTACCACCGGTACCGGCGCGAAGTTCGGTCTTACTTATGCAGTTGCAGCACAGGATTTCTATGATGACAAGTGCGGTATGATCGAATGGCAGGACGGCGTTCTCGGCGGCAAGAAGGCTGACAACGCAGCTGTTATCACTCTTAAGGGCGGCGACATCGAAGAAAGCTCCATCGTAGTTGTTCCCGATAAGACCGAAGGCACCATCCCCGCAGAAGCTGAAGGCAAGACCCAGATCACCATCGACGGCGTTAACACCGCTATCTCTTCTGAAATGGCATACCTCTACACCGATCCCTCCACCATCGGTACCCAGAACACCAAGTGGGCAACCTGCGTTCTTCTCGCACCTGTTGAAGGTGAAGAAGGCGTATACAGCGTAGCTGAAGTTATCGTTGGCGCAGGCGAAGAAATCGCATTCACCACCGAGCTCACCGACGGCATGGTCGCATTCGCGGCTCACTCCGACGGTACAGGTGAAGGCATGGATCGTAAAGAAGCTGCTACCGCTCTTACCATCGACTCCAAGGTTAAGTTCTTCGGCGTTGACTTCGATAAGGCAGACACTACCTACACCAACGCTATGTTCTACGTTCTCGGCGAAGAAGGCGGCGAAACCTCTACCGAAGAATCCACCGAAACTTCTACCGAAGAATCCACCGAAGCTACCTCTTCCGAAGCTACCTCCTCTGAAGCAGCTTCCGAAGCAGAATCCACCGCTACCGAATCTTCTGAAGCTGAAAAGACTGAAGAAGGCGGCCTCGGCGTATGGCTTTGGGTTATCATCGGCGTTGCAGTTGTTGCAATCGCAGTTGTAGTATTCGTAGTTCTTAAGAAGAAGAAGTAAGCTTAATCTGATTCTTTAAATCGAATATAATCCGCGCACCCTCCTCGGAGGGTGCGTTTTTTTGTTTTTGTTCGCAAATATCGGTTAATATTGTAAAAGCAATGCTTTGACATTGAAGGCTTGTGTTGGAAACAAGTTCTCGCCTTTAGTTGTTGTATCAATGTTAATCGACCTGAAGCCTCCCCTGTGCATATAACCCCAAAAATGCTTTGCATTTTCGTGGACCCCGATGGTGAGGGGGACCGCGGAACGCGGTGGAGGGGCTGTCCGATAAGCAACAATAACAAAGTGAACAAACAATCCCCTCAGTCACCTTCGGTGCCAGCTCCCCTTGCTAAGGGGAGCCATCAATGTTAAGGCTTTGGGTTAATAATGAAAAAACGGTACGAATGTAGGGACCGAGGGGTCCCTACAACACTCCACCAATGCCCGCAGGCATATCGCACGCCGAAGGCGTATATCGGACGCGAACGCGTATATCACAAATCTCGAAGGGATTTATATCATTGCGACGCGCACGTCGCCCGCCGGTCCCTACATTCGTACCGTCGTTCAAAGAAAAAATGTGTTATAAAAATTGTCCCGCCACTCCACACAGACCGTCGTTTATGGTTCACAA
>JAZTXJ010000003.1:0-4707 GCA_045636285.1 Eubacteriales bacterium | reverse complement strand
GCTAACTGCCCTTGGAAGGCACTCGATGTAGACGTAGTTCTCGAATGCACCGGTTTCTACACCTCTAAGGAAAAGGCTTCTGCTCACCTCGTAGCAGGCGCAAAGAAGGTTGTTATCTCTGCTCCCGCAGGCAACGATCTTCCCACCATCGTTTACAACGTAAACAACGAAACCCTTACTGCTGAAGACACCGTTATCTCTGCAGCTTCCTGCACCACCAACTGCCTCGCTCCCATGGCTAAGGCTCTTAACGACTATGCTGCAATCCAGAGCGGTATCATGACCACCGTTCACGCATACACCGGCGACCAGATGATCCTCGACGGTCCTCAGAGAAAGGGCGACCTCAGAAGATCCAGAGCTGGCGCTATGAACATCGTTCCCAACAGCACCGGCGCTGCAAAGGCTATCGGTCTTGTTATCCCCGAACTCAACGGTAAGCTTATCGGTTCCGCTCAGCGTATTCCTACCTGCACCGGTTCCACCACCATCCTTATCGCTGTTGTTAAGGGCAACGACATCACCAAGGACGGCATCAACGCTGCTATGAAGGCTGCTGCTACCGAATCCTTCGGTTACTCTGAAGAAGAACTCGTTTCCTCCGATATCATCGGTATGACCTACGGTTCTCTCTTCGATGCTACCCAGACCATGGTATCCAAGGTTGACGACGATACCTATCAGGTACAGGTAGTTTCGTGGTACGACAACGAAAACTCCTACGTTTCTCAGATGGTTCGTACCATTAAGTACTTCGCAGAACTCAACTAATTTCTGTATAATCAAAACGGACGCTTCGGCGTCCGTTTTTTTGTTAAAATCACTTTTCTTTATATAATATTAACTAAATCAAAGGCTTACATTCGTAACTTTTGTCATTGAAATTACACAAAAAATATGTTATTATATGTGTAACTTAAATAATTTATATTAGGAGGCCATTAATGAGAATTACCGCAATTATCCTTACAGTATTCCTCTTGTTCGCGCTTGTTGCATGCGGCGATACCGCTACAACCTCGAGCGAAGTTGAATCCGAAGCAGTTTCTTCCACCACCTCGAACGAAACCGCTACTTCCACCGAAGATAAATCCGAAGCAACGGATGAATCCTCTACCGCAGAATCTTCCACCACCGAAGAAGTTTCTGAAGAAGTTTCCGAAGAAGTTTCTGAAGAAGTTTCCGAAGAAGTTTCCGGCGAAACTTCCGAAGAGGAAGAAGAAACCAAAGAACCCGTTGTATATCCCCCCTTGTCCATAAAGAAGACTTCCACCGCTCCCGTTGTTGACGGCGAAGTTTCTACCAACGAATACACCACCACCATTAAGTTCGACGCTACCAAGAACTACTGGAACGTTGCTTCTACCGATAACGCAGGCGACTACAACGTAGTTGTTCACCTCGCTTGGGACGACACCTATCTCTACACCGCAATCTCCTTGAAGGTTGGTATGCAGAGAACCTACGACAACACCGACTTCCTCAGCAACCGTCCTTACATTTTCGACCGCAGACACGTTATGTCCGCTATCGTAACCGGTAACCCCACCGATCCGAAATACCTCCCTCCCAACGGCGATGAAGCATGGGATTGGGGCGCAGCTGCTAACTCCGGCTACGGTACCGAATGGACCGTTACCGCACAGCCCGACGGCACCAACATTAAAGCTGACCACTTCGGCAAGCTTACCACTAACCCCGACTTCCAGTATATCGTAGCAGTTTCCAAGTACGAAGACGAAATCTACGAACAGAGAATTCCTTGGGCAGCTCTCTCCGGAGCAGCAGGCTTTACTGTTGAAGACGGCGCAGTATTCGGTTACGCATTCAGCGCATGCTGCGAAGAAGTAAGCCTTGAAGAAGATGAAAACGAAGATTCCGGTTCCGTATACGCTTGCTTCGGCGACGGTATCATCAACGGTAAGGACTTCTCCAGATACGTTGGTATCACCCTTTCTGACGACTAATAATTCGTAACAAAAAACGGACGCTTCGGCGTCCGTTTTATTTTGCGTTCGTTACATATTACATTTATCAATCATAGCTGTTCAAAACTAAGCATTTTATAAAATTATAAAACAAAAATAGGACATTCCGAAGAATGTCCTATTTGGTCTGAGTGACAAGACTTGAACTTGCGGCCTCTACCACCCCAAGGTAGCGCGCTACCAAACTGCGCCACACCCAGATATGTCGTGTCCGACAACAAGCGAAATTATAGCACAAAGATTATTATTTGTCAAGTGTTTTATCAACAAAAATACTCATTTTTTATATTTTTTTATCTTTGTTGACATCTATACCAAAAAGAGATATAATACACAAAAAAGAACGGAGATAAATATGGCAAACAGAGAAAAGATCGATTTAAAAATAAAAATAAATCGTGGCAGATACAACCTTATTTTTCTTGTTATTACCTCTGTAATAAATATTTTCACAATATCTTCGGGAAGCAGTCTGATTCTTCCCTATTCTTCATCCATTTCGAACTATGCGGTTGCTTTCGGTATCGGCGGAAACGACACGGTAAGAATACTCGGACTTATTATTGCCTGCGCTGTTCTTCTCGCGCTGATGATCTGTTACCTTCTTTCGAAAACAAAGCCGATGTATCTTATCATAGCGTTATCGCTGGTAATCGCCGATACGATCGCTCTTTTTACAATTTCGCTTTCAAACGGTGAATTCGGTAACCTCTTTAACGTTCTCGACGTACTTATTCATATAACGATTGTAATATATTTGGTTAAGGCGATAAAGGCATACAGCAGCTTGTTGAGCCTCGGCGGCGAGCTTATCGAAGAGGAAGAAAAAAACGAACCTATAAACGATAACTCCCAACCCTGCAATCAGGATTACTCGCATAACGAAGAGTACGAAGAAGAAGAAGAAGAAAAAGAAGATTCCGATGAATCCGAACAGCCCGAAAACAAACCGATAAGAAAGTATATCGAAAAGGATTGCCCCCCTTTAGTTTCGGGCAATACAAACGGATTGCAGATATTCGCAATCATTTTCGAAGGAACGGCAGAGCTTGTTATTAACGGATATGTCTGTGACGAGCTTGACGTGACCTATTTGAGCGAATTCCAATTAAGAGCAATAGTGAATAACATCGATATTATTTTCGATTACAGACGCTCTTACGACGGCGAAACGATGTTCCTGTATGCAGACGATGAACTGCTCGACAGCTTGGGCAGAAGTTAACCAAAAAACACAAAAGCGGACAAACGTCCGCTTTTTATTTTTGCTCATTTATTGCTTGAGTAAAAGAGGATTCATTACCCTTAACACCGCACACTATCGTCTTGCAAAAGGAACTTATACCATTTTTTCCTGTTTTACCTTTTTATCGATAACGTGTCGGGATGCGAGCTCCTTCATTACGTCATCGACAGAAATGTCCATATCTGCCATAAGCACAAGCGCGTGATACATCAAATCAGCAAGCTCGTATATGGTTTCTGCTTTGTCGTCGGCTTTTCCTGCAATGATAACCTCGGTCGCTTCTTCGCCAACCTTTTTAAGTATCTTATCTCTTCCCTTTTCGAAAAGATAGGTTGTATAGGAGCCTTCCTTTTTATCGGTCTTTCTGCCCTTTATAAGCTCCATAAGCGCCTCTATGGTGAAGGGAGCCGCGTTTTCGACAATGGGGTTAAAGAAGCAGGTTTCGTTGCCTGTGTGGCAAGCAGGGCCCGCAGGAACGACCGTAACAAGAAGAGTATCCTTATCGCAATCGGTTGCGATAGAAACCACCTGCTGAACGTTACCCGAGGTTGCGCCCTTTCTCCAAAGCTCGTTACGCGAACGTGAGAAGAAGCAGGTGCGTTCCTCCTCGAGCGTTATTTTAAGGCTTTCCTCGTTCATATAAGCGAGCATAAGCACCTTGCCGGTTCGCGCATCGGTAACGATAGCGGGAATAAGCCCTTTTTCGTTATATTTTAATTCTTTAATATCCATTTTATTTACCTATCCTTACGTTAATTCCGTTTGCTTTAAGTTCTTTTTTCAGATCGTTGATCTTAATATCGCCGAAATGGAACACCGAAGCAGCCAAGCCCGCATCGATATCGGGTACCTGCTTGAAAAGGTCGATGAAATGTTGAACCGTGCCCGCACCGCCCGAAGCGATTACGGGAACGTTTACAACGTCGCAGACCTTTTGGAGAAGCTCTATATCGAATCCGTTGCGTACTCCGTCGGTATCGATAGAATTCACCACAAGCTCGCCTGCGCCCGATTCAACGCCGTTTTTGAGCCATTCGATAGCTTCGATACCCGTATCTTCTCTTCCGCCCTTTGCGAAAACGCGGAATCCTCCGTCGACACGCTTTATATCGGCAGAGAGAACAACGCACTGACTGCCGAACTTTTTAGCGGCTTCATAGATTATTTTCGGGTTTCGAATCGCACCCGAATTCACGCTGACTTTATCTGCGCCGCTATCGAGCACGCGCGAAAAATCGTCGACCGTATTGATTCCGCCGCCTACGGTTAAGGGAATAAAAACATTAGATGCCGCTTCCTTTAAAATGTCGGTAAAAAGCTTTCTTTCTTCGAACGAAGCGGTTATATCATAGAAAACCAATTCATCTGCACCGCTTGCGCTGTATTCTGCCGCAAGCTTAACGGGCGAATCGACGTCGTTCAAGCCGAGAAAATTCTTTCCCTTTACTACTCTGCCGTTTTTTACGTCAAGGC
>JAZTXJ010000002.1:0-5504 GCA_045636285.1 Eubacteriales bacterium | reverse complement strand
GTTATGAGTTTTGACGAAATGGAAAATATGATGTATAAAATCGAGGGTGAGGATTTGTATCTTATCGGTACTTCCGAACACTCCATGATTGGTCGTTTTATGGGTCAAATCATAGACGGCGCGAAATTGCCTTTGACGCTTACCAGCTATTCGCCTTGTTTCCGAAAAGAAAAGGGCGCGCACGGTATCGAAGAAC
Organism: Eubacteriales bacterium; assembly: GCA_045636285.1. Taxonomy (GTDB): domain Bacteria; phylum Bacillota; class Clostridia; order Oscillospirales; family CAG-382; genus Coliplasma. The sequence continues at coordinate 5,308 of JAZTXJ010000002.1, read as the reverse complement.
GCGGTGTTTACCGTATACACCAGTTCGAAAAGCAGGAAATGATCGTTATCTGTAAGCCCGAAGATTCGATGATGTGGTTCGATAAGCTTTGGCAGAACACAGTTGATCTTTTCCGCTCTCTTGATATTCCCGTTCGTACGATCGAATGCTGCTCCGGCGACCTTGCCGATCTTAAGGTCAAATCGGTTGACGTTGAAGCCTGGTCTCCCAGACAGAAGAAGTATTTCGAGGTCGGTTCGTGCTCGAACCTCGGCGATGCACAGGCACGCAGATTGAAGATCCGCGTAGACGGCGAAAACGGCAAGTATCTTGCACACACGCTCAACAACACTGTTGTAGCTCCTCCCAGAATGCTTATCGCATTTGTTGAAAACAATCTTAACGAGGACGGAAGCGTTAACATTCCCGAAGCGCTCCAGCCCTATATGCTCGGCAAAACCATTATCAAATAAGCTTTTAAGGATAATCTGCAATGGATATTTCAACGATTATTTGGATGTTTATTCTCGGCTCATCGATCGCAATGTGCGTAAGCTATTACAACGCCCGTTTTTTAGGCAGGCTTGTACGCAAACTTATTGAAATCGATGCTTCTTCCCCCGAAACAGCGCTCACGCTCGAAGAAATGGGCTTGAAAATGACCCCCGCGCTTAAATATTCGCTTCGTCCCGGAACAAGCTTTTCGGAAACCGTTTTAACAACGGAGGACGGCAGATATTATATCGCACCCGATAAAATCGGTATCGCAAAAACCAAGTATCGCGGCAAGGACACGACTATCGTTTTCCTTTTGCTGTGTATTTTGGGACTTGTTGCGGTTGGGTTTGCGCTCGACCACGTTTTGCCCGATATTCTGGAAAGCACGGGTGCAAGCTTCAGCGAGCTTTTCGGCGACGGAGGTGACCCGCGATGAAAAAGACGAACCCCATACTTATAATTCTTATCGCGGCGGTCCTTCTCGTTGCGATAACCGTGGGTATAATTTTCCTTATCGGCGGCCGCTACACCACCCTTCCCAACGGTGCAAAGTTTTTGGGCGAATATGAAAACGGTCAGCCCGTAAGCGGTACGATCAAATATCAGAACGATACCGAAGCTACGCTTGACTATTTCAACCGCACTATAAACTATGCAAACGGCGACGTTTATATCGGCGAAATCGTAAACGGCTGCAGACACGGCCACGGCGTTATGAGCTATTCGGCAACGGGCGATATTTACGAGGGTTATTTTCAGAACGATGAAATTACCGGCACCGGCACCTTTAAATATGCAAACGGCGATATTTACGAAGGCTCCTTTATTAACTCTCAAAAGCACGGTCAGGGCAGATTCACCTATGCAAACGGTAACTCTTACGTCGGAAGCTTCGAAAACGATGCAAGAAGCGGCAAGGGCGAATTCAAGTGGGCTTCGGGCGCTTCCTACGACGGCTATTTCCAAAACGATTTAAAGCACGGCTATGGCGTTATGAGCTACGAAAGCGGCGACAGATACGAAGGCTATTTTAAGGACGACAAGCGTGACGGCGAAAAGGGCGTTTATATGTGGACCAACGGCGAACGCTACAACGGCACGTTCAGAAACAACCTTATGGATACCCGACTGACCGACGAAAAGGGCAACTTTTTGCTTAACGAAAAGGGCGAATACGTTCACGGCGAGCAGGCTGTTTATACGTTTACGACAGGCAGAACCTATACGGGATATTTTATCGAGGGTCAGGCTGTCGGCATTAATATAGGAACAGGTGACTAAAATGGCAAAATTCATATTATCGGCATTTGCCGACGAAATCGATCCCAGCTTTGACAAGCAGATTGCCGCTGTTAAGGAGCTCGGTATAAATATGATAGAGCTTCGCGGTGTAGACGGCAAAAGCTTTATCGAGCTTACCGACGAAGAGGTAATGGCGGTTAAGGAAAAGCTTGATGCAAACGGTATTACCCTTTCCGCGCTCGGTACTCCGATCGGAAAGATGGACGTTGATGCCGATTTTTACGCACACAAATCGCTTCTTTTCCGTATTATGAGCATCGGCGATATGCTCGGCTGTAAGGTTTTGAGAATGTTCAGCTTTTATCCCGCAGAGGGAATGAGCGACGAAGAATTCAGAAATACCGCTTTTGAATACGTCGAAGAGCTTCTTGATATTGCAGAAGAGCGCGGTTTTATTCTCTGCCACGAAAACGAAAAGGATATTTTCGGCTGTTCCCCCGAACGCGAGCTCGAGCTTATGGAGCATTTCGGCGGAAGATTGAAGGCGGTTCTCGACCCCGGCAACTTCGCATTTTGCTTGGAAGATGCTTCGAAGGGTTATCCGCTTCTTAAGGATTATATCCATTACTTCCATATTAAAGATGCAGACGAAACCGGTGCTATCGTTCCTCCCGGCAAGGGCGTTGCCTGCCTTGAAGAAATACTTAAAGCAGTTAACGCTGACCGCGACGGCGAGGTTATTCTTACAATGGAACCCCATTTGATGAACTTTACCGGACTTTCGAATCTTTCGAAGCTCGACGATATTCACCACGTTTATTCCTTCGAAACACCTTTTGAAGCTTTTAAGGTTGCAACAGAGGCTGTTCGAAAGATGATTGCAGGACTTTAATGACAACAATCAAAAAGGTCGGCGCGTGCCTTGCACGCGCCGCAGAAAGCAAGCGCACCTCGATGTTGCTTTGCCTCGCGGCGGGTGCAATGGGTGCGCTTCCCTATTATTTTGAAAAACTTTTTATATTCACGTTTGCTTCGCTTTTTTGCCTGTTTTATATTATTATAAAGCAAAAGGAAGAGCAAAAGAGAGTATTTATGCCGCTTTTGGCTTATTATATAGGCTTTTTTGCCCCGATTTATTTGTTTTTATCCGAAATTTATCCCTATTCGGATTTCGGATTCGATAAAACGCAGGCGGTGTTTGTGCTGATTTGCTCTTGTGTTGCGATACCGCTTCTCCACGCGGTTGTTGTCGCTTCGGTGATGAGCGTTTGCAAATTTTTCGAAAGCGATATTGCTCTTCTGCTTGGCTTTTCGGCGTTATACGTTGTTTGGGAATGGGTGCTTTCGCTCGGAACGCTTGCTTTGCCGTGGGCGGGGGTTGCGGTTTCGATGACAGGCTTTCTTCCCTATTTGCAAGCCGTTTCGCTGTTCGGAAAATATTTTATCGCATTTATAACCGCTTTTGGTTGCTGTGGGCTTGCTCTTGCGGTATGCAGAAGGGTTAAGCTTTTTGCGTTTATCGGCGCGGGAGTTATTTTACTTAACACCATAATCGGCACGATTATTTGGTTTATTCCGACCGAAAAAGGCGAAGAGTTCGCGGTTGCGGCTATTCAGGGCAACGTGCTTTCGAACGAAAAATGGGACAGCGCCAACAACGGCACTATTTTGGACCGATATATCGGTATGACAAGGCAGGCGGCGCAAAACGGCGCAGATATGATCGTACTGCCCGAAAGCGCTATTCCCCAAACCTTTGTCCCCAACGGTGTGATACACAAGGAGCTTTCGGCTATCGCAACTGAATACGGTGTGACGGTTATAGCGGGCGTTCATTATTACGATATTGAAACGAGAGAAAGCTATAACGCGGTTATCGCCGTACTGCCCGACGGAAGCGGAACTCTTTCGGAGCATTACGACAAGCGGCATCTCGTACCGTTCGGTGAATTTATTCCCTTTGCGGATACGCTTTCGAAATGGTTCCCGTTTGTCGAAGCGATGAATTTATCGCGCACGAAGCTTATTGAGGGCGACAAGCCTATCGTTATCGAAACCGAATACGGCGGTGTGGGTCCCTTGGTCTGCTTCGATTCGATATTCCCGCAATTTACAGCGGAAGCGGTACAAAACGGCGCAGATATTATTGCCGTTGTAACGAACGACAGCTGGTTCAACGACAGCGCGGGAACATATACGCATTTACGCCATTCACAGTTACGCGCAATCGAAAACAAGCGTTATATTATGCGCGCGGCAAACACGGGCGTTTCTGCGTTTATCGATGAGCGCGGCCGCGTTCTTACACAGACCGAGCCTTTGGTGCCCGATATTGCCTATGGCACGGCTTATACGGTTGAATCCCGCACGGTTTATTCGTTCGTGGGTGATATTATTCTTTATATTTCTTTTTCGATAATCGTTTTGACAATCGCTATTGAATATTTTTTAAAACTCAGGAGAGTAAAAAATGGAAATAATTAAACTTCACCAAACCGAAATTTACGACGGCGCCTCTACCGTTACAATGGAGCTTATGGTGCACCGCGTATCGCCCGAGCTTACCAAGGGCAGACGCCCCGCGATGATAGTTTTCCCCGGCGGCGGTTATCAGTTCACCAGCGACAGAGAGGCAGAGCCTATCGCAAGCGCGTATTTTGCAGAGGGCTACAATACCTTTACCGTACGTTATATTACGGGTGACAAGGCGAAAATCGCCAATCCCCTGCTCGATGCCGCGGCGGCAATAGCGCACGTTCGCACAAACGCAGAAAAGTATTGTGTCGATCCCGACAAGATTGCGGTTATCGGTTTTTCGGCGGGCGGACATCTTGCGGGCTTTATCGCTACACAGTGGCATTGCAAGTTCATTGCCGAAAAATTGGGTGTCGATAACGAGCTTTGCAAGCCGAATGCGGCTGTTTTGTGCTATCCTGTCGTTACCCAGAACGTTCCCACTCACGAGGGCTCGTTCAATTACCTTATGGGCTTTGAACGCAACGACGAGCTTAACCATATCGCAAACCTCGACGAAAACGTCGACGAGCGTACCTGCCCCTGCTTTATCTGGCATACCGCAACCGACGATGCTGTCCCCGTTGCAAACTCGCTTGCCCTTGCACGAGCGCTTACCGACAAGCGCATTAATTGCGAGCTTCACATTTTCCCCGAAGGCAGACACGGTCTTTCCCGCGCTACTGTCGAAACCGCGCCCGATTGGGGTGTTAAGGAATACACCATTCCTTATATCTCAAGATGGATGGGTTGGTCGATCAAGTGGCTCGAGCAAACACTTTTCGGCGGTCAGATGTATATGAACATCATTGAATAAGAAATTTATACCACTTTTTTATTAGCAAGTTTTTTGCTTTTAGGTGCAGTTGCTTTAAGTGCATGCAACCCCGACCGCGGCGGAGGGAAAACGGGTCTTGTCGCCAAACCGGTAATTTATCTGTATTGGGAAGGCGTTGACGGCTTTGAATCCGATAAGGCGTTGGACGAAGAGGTAAATATCGAACCGCAAACTCTCACTTCCCCCGAAAGAAACGGTTTTGTACTTGTTGAATGGGGCGGAACAGAGATTAAATAA
>JAZTXJ010000001.1:0-2826 GCA_045636285.1 Eubacteriales bacterium | reverse complement strand
GCGGGGAAGTTCTGGTAAACAAGGTTGTCTGCCGCAGGTGTTTTGAATTCGCCGTCGATTTCGCGCAGGAGAATAATACCCGTGCTCGCAGTACCCGTGAGCATACCGTACATTGCGAGGAACTGCTCTTCGACGTATTCGCCGAACAGCGTTTTTGCGATAATACGGTTGTATATGTAGGTGATAACAAGTCCGACAACACCGAGTATAAGCAATATACCCCAATAGCTTTCGAGATAATCGAGCCTTATTGCCGCAATGCCCGCAACGATCATAAGGTCAAAGAAGAAGTTACTTGCGCGGGTGAGCAGGAAGTTGTTGGTGTAATCCTTTTTTGCAAATTGGCACTTTTTGAAAAGCTTTATCAGAGATTTTACGAGTGTTGCCGAAAGCACGCCCAAAAGGAAGTTAAAGCCGTAAACCGTTGCCTTCATGCCGGGCAGAAGCATACCCAAGCCCCACATGATCAAGTAAGCGACGATATAGGATACGAATATGAGCGCGATCTGCACCGTCATTTTATCGATGCTTTCCTGCATCGGTATTTCGTTTTCGGTTTCGATAGCTTCGGTGTTGAGCATATTCTTGCTGTCGCTGATATTTATCTTACCGCGCTTTTTCATTACGGTAAGGTGAATAACGCCGCCTATGCTTGCGCTCAAAAATCCGAGTGCCGCAATGGTAAGACCAAAGCTTTTACCGCCGATAAAGCCGTACTCGGTTTCGTAGATATTGCCGTAGTTCATTGCCTGACCCGTGCCCTGACCGTAGCCAAAGGGGAGCAAAACGCCTGCGGCAGAGAAGAAATCTTTAATAACAAGGGTTGCAATAATGGTGATTCCCAAGCCGAAAATGCCCTGAAGAAGATAGGTTGCAACCGTGGTGACGCCGGTATTGAATATTTCGCCCGAGCGCTTTTTTGTGAGCTTGCCTTCGGACGTTTTCAAGGCGGAAGCGATAAAGCCGAGCGCGAGCGTGTGGTAGGTTATCGTTTCGAGCGTTGCCGTTCCGTTTCCGCCGAATATCGGGGAATCGAACATTACGTCGCCGGTAACAGCTTTATAAATCGCGGCGAAAACTATCAGCACCGCGCCACCGAGCACCGAGGTAGGTATAAGCGAATTGCGAAGGAAGGGAAGACCTTTTTTCAGAATGTTGCCGACAAGCAAGCTGCCGAGCAAAACACCGAATAAAAGTATCACGCCCCACACACTATAATCCCAAAAATTTTCCATTGCCGTCTCCTTTGGTTACGTTTTTATAACGATAATAGATGTTTACGTATTTAAGCGCATTAAAGCGCTTGCCGCCCTTGAACTGAAAAACCTCTGCGCCCTTATATATGTTCAGTTTGTTTCTGCCGAGCACCGATACTGCGGTCAGCTCGTCAAAGCCGAAGGTCTGTTCGCCGTCGAGAACGATTTTGTTTCCGTACAGACTGACCCTGCAGGATTCCTTGAGCGGTATTTTGTTTTTATTTACAATAACCTGAGAAAAGCTTGCGGTATCTTCGAAAATCGGCTTTTCGGTATACTCGTTCGGTTGAAGCGAGTTCACGAAATCCTGCTGATAATCATACCACTGCGAAACGAATCGGAAGGGGAACTCGAATCCGTCGCCCTTTAATTCCTTTAATTCGGTGTAAATAATACGCCTGTTGCATTTTTTGCAAACGATTCCTTCGCCGTGGCTTTCGAATTCGGCAAGTCCGCAATAGGGGCAAACGTAGATTGCGCGTTCGAGATATTCGGCGCGCTTTTTATGGCGGAATATACCGTCGGTATATGCTTCGTCAACGTAAAGCCCTTCGGTAATAAGGGTGTTCAGCTCGTCGTCTGTCATGGATGAATATTCCTCTGGCTCGATAACCTTCGAAACGTACGAGCGCATTTTGCCCTTGCGGACAACGTCGCTCCAGCGCGGCTGTGCACCGTAACCGCCTTCGATACGGTAAAGCGCGATAGGAAGCTTTAACCGCTTTGCAAGCGATGCGATTGTAGGATTTATGTATTCGGTTTTTCCGCTGTAAGTGCGGTTGCCCTCGGGTGCGATGCAGATCGTACCGCCCTCGCGCGCAACGCGCAGACAGTTAAGAACCGCGGCTATATCGTTGGTTTGCTTTTTGATCGGGATAGGTGCTACGAGATAGCGGATAAGTGTCGAAACAAAGCCGTTCGAGAAAATATCCTCTGTTGCCATATAATATATCGGGCCTTTAAAGGACATACCCACGAAAAACTGGTCGAACGGAGTTTGGTGGTTAAGAAGGATAAGGTACTGTCTGTCGCCCTGCTGCTTGAATTTTTCGGCTTTGATTCCGTATTTGCATACGGTGTAGGGCTTCAAAATCGCGCGGGCAACGTTGGTTACAACTCTGTGACGGAACTTCATCCATTTTTCTTTTTTTCGGTTTTTCGCCAAAGCGCTCACCTCCGAAATAAGATGTAATATTATATTACCGATAGGTTAAATTAATATTAAATTAATTAACAATTAGACTTATTATAAACTATTTTTACGGATTTTGCAACAAAAAAATCACCCGAGTTACGAAAACTCGGGTGGATTTTATTAAGTGTTAAGACTTTAATTACTTTTCGTCAGCTGCGAGCTTGGTGATCTTGGTGATGTGGGGGTTGGGACCCTGATACCAGTAAAGGAAGCCTTCGATATCAACGAGGTCGCCTGCCTTGAGTTCGCCTGCGGTGGTGTAAACTTCGGTTTCGGTGCCGGTGAGGTAAACTTCAACACAGAAGTTGTGATCCTTTTCACCATAGGTGAAGGTGAGGTAGATGTCGTCGCCGGGTTCGCCGTTCTTGTATTCGA